>JAFADM010000522.1 GCA_023424865.1 Bacillota bacterium
GAAAACGAGCTAAAAGGAAAGTATGGAAAAATGCTGAAAGAAAGGCGAGGTAAGTTTATGGATAAATACGATTGCATCAATTTGGATAAAAACGCACTCCACGACGGCTATCTTGTTTTGGTAAACAGGCACAACCCGCTTCGTCAGGAGGGCAAGGACTATGAAAACGGCCTGGCAGCACGCCGCGGGTTGCTGCTTGAGAAAACCTGCATGCAGAACCTTACCGCTTTAATTGAGGATATACGGGCTACGGATAAAATAACCGGGGTCAGCGGATTCCGAAGCAGGCAGGAGCAGGAAAAGCTGTACAATGACTCACTGACGGAAAACGGCGAGCTCTTCACTTCACGTTATGTGGCCCGGCCCGGGCAGAGCGAGCATGAAACCGGCCTGGCGGTGGATCTGGCAGTTGCGGGAGGCGATGGGGATTTTATAAGGCCCTCCTTTCCCAACGAAGGAGCCGGCAAGAGCTTCAGACGGCTTGCAGCCCGTTATGGCTTTATTGAGCGTTATAAAGAGGGTAAGGAGCATATTACCGGCATTGCCGCCGAGCCCTGGCATTTCAGGTATGTGGGCTATCCTCATGCCGCGCTGATGGACAGCATGGGGCTATGCCTTGAGGAATACACGGAATATCTGCGATGGCATCCCTTTGAAGGCAAGCACCTTTTTCATGATATGGGTGAAATTCTGGCTGAAATTTATTATACCCCGGCATATGCTGCAACCACCACGGTTCCGGTATTAAAGGATGCATCCTACCAGGTCTCAGGCAATAATCTGGACGGCTTTGTCATTACGGTGTTCCATACAAGAAGGAGTGAAAAGGGTGCATGAGCACAACGGCAGAAAAGCTCTACTTTACAGACACTCAGGCTGCCGGGGGCAGAAGAGCCTGGATTGATATACGACTTGACCATATTGTCCATAATGCAGGCTTTCTTAAAAGCCTGCTGCCTGAAAAAACAGGCATTATGGCGGTACTCAAGGCGGACGCCTATGGCCATGGTGCCGGTCAAACCGGCATAGCCCTTGAAAAGCATGGTGTGTCTCACTTTGCTGTTGCGGATCTGGGAGAGGCTCTGACTCTTCGTAAAAGTGGAGTAAAGGGAGAAATTCTGATACTGGGAGCAACACCTGTAAGCGAGTACGATCTCCTTTTAAGGCACAATTTATCCCAAAGCCTTATAGGGGAGGACTATGCCCGTGAGCTGGCCCGGGTTCTGTCTCTCCATACCCGCCGCTCGGGCAGAAAAATGAAGATTCATGTTAAGCTGGATACGGGGATGGGACGATTGGGCGAACCCTGGCACCGAAGGGATGCCCTTCGTTCCATTTATGCCTGGGATTGCTTTTCAGTGCAGGGCACCTTCAGCCACCTTTCCTCGGCCGACGGTTTGTCGGAGGAAGACAGGGATTATACCCTAAGCCAAATTATGCGCTTTTTTGATACCACGGCTTTTTTAAAAGCCTCCGGTGTGGAAACAGGACCCGTGCATCTTCAAAGCAGCTACGGTATTTTAAATTACCCAGGGCTTCCCTGCGCATTTGCCCGACCCGGAATAGCTCTCTACGGCAATCTTTCCGATAAAACCTCCAGCCCCTCCCGTGCAGCCTTTTTAAAGCCCGCCCTGTCACTTTCAGCCAGGGTGGTACAGGTTAAGCCGATGGAAAAGGATATTCCTGTGGGTTATGGCAGACACTTTCGCATGCCTGCCAAGGGTAAAATGGCCGTTATCGCCATGGGCTATGCCGACGGACTGCCCAGAAGCCTTTCGGACAGGGGAGGAGAAGTGCTTATCCATGGACAGAGAGCGCCCATCGCCGGGCGCATCTGCATGGATTACTTTATGGCCGACGTCACTCACATTAACGAGGTAACGGCGGGTGACACAGCTACCCTTATAGGCGAGGATGGGGATGAGACCATAAGAGCCGAGGATTTGGCTCAAAAATGCGGAACTATAACCAATGAATTGTTCAGCCGCCTGGGCTCAAGGCTTGAGAAAAGATATTCAAACTTTTCATGATGTTTTATTTGTATTATAATGAATAATACAAATAGGATTCCACTGTAAAAAAGGCGGAATCCAATAGACATTGTGTGAGGTTTTGGAATGATTCTTAAAATGGATATGACAAGCGCTGTACCCATTTATGTACAGCTTCGCAACCAAATTGTCATGGGTATAGGACGAGGCGAGCTGGTAAAAGGCCAAGGGCTTCCCACCGTACGGCAGATGGCCCAGGAGCTGGGTGTAAACATGATGACAGTTACAAAAGCCTATACTCTTCTTCGAAATGAGGGCTTTATTGAAATTGATCGCCGACACGGTGCAAAAATCAGCCCTGTCACTCAGCCGGATACTAAATTCAGAGAAAAACTAGAGCACGAATTAGAGCTGTTAATTGCCGAATCCCAGATTAAAGGAATTTCCGGTGAGGATTTTGCGCAGTTGTGCGAAAAGCTTTATAAAAGCATGAACGGCTTTCAGCCGGCGGAGGGCTGATGATGGAGAATTTATTGGCCTTCATTCTTCTTTTCAGCGCTGTTATCATTATTATTTCCTTTTATGCAACAAATCTGACAGGGCTCAAGCCCAACAGAAACATTTTGTTATGTGTAACGTTGCCTGTGGGCTGCCACGACCACCCGGAGGTTTTGTCTGTCTTAAAGGCCTATAAAAGAGCAACCCAATGGTTCTTTCTAGCCTTGGCTCTGCTCTTTTTGCCTGTTTTCCTCCTTCCTGATTCCATATCCGTTGTTTTCTCCTTTTATTTTTTGTGGATTGGTTTGACCTTGATTGGCAATACGGTTCTCCTGGGACGTTACAATAAAAGGCTTCTGGTCCTGAAAGAAGATAAGGGATGGAAAACAGGCGAGGAACGCATAGTCCGCGTTGACACGGAAGTGGTTCGTGTCAAGGATAAAATGCCCGTATCAAAGCTCTGGTATATACCTTCCTTCCTGATAGGCGCGCTGCCGTTATTTATGGCCATCCTGAGAGGAGATGAGACCGACTCGGGATGGCTTATAGGAATAAGTGTCATATCCATCAATTTGATCTTTCTTATATGCCATTATTTTAGTGCCAGGGAGCGAACATATACAGTCTGCAGCGATACCCAAATAAATTTGGCCTATAACCGGGTTTCAAGGAGACTATGGTCCATGTGCTGGGTTATACTTTCCCTTATTGAAAGTACACTTATGACAGTCCTTTCTCTATTTCTGAACAGGGAGGAATCCTCTGAGCTTATTATCACACTCCTGGCCGGACTGTCCAGCTTAATCAGCCTTGTGGTTGTCATGTATGTTTATTCAAAAATCCGCAAGACAAGGAATGCTCTTCTATCAAGCATTGAAACCCCGATTTATACGGACGAGGATCGTTATTGGGTTTATGGCTTTTACAACAATCCCAATGACAAGCATGTTTTTGTCGAAAAGCGGGTTGGCTATGGCTTTACGCTGAATATGGCCTCCTTATCGGGCAAGCTTATTACAATTGTCTTTCCCCTTGTACTTCTAGGCGGTTTGATTGTGTTTATGTCCATATTGGATAATGTTCAGTTTGGATTAACGTTTGAGGGCAATACGGTGAACATGCAGGCTCCATTCTACAGCTACTCCTTTCAAATTGATGAAATACAGGAAATTACAATTATGGATACATTACCAGGAGGCACCCGGACCAACGGTGCCGCAACCTCTCAATACAGCCTGGGCAACTTTAAGTTAAAGGGCTACGGTGCGTCCAAGCTCTATGTCTATAATGACAATCCGCCGTACATTTTTATAAAGCTTTCCGACCTTTATATTGTAGTCAACGGAAGGACAGAGGCACAAAGCCAGGAGTATTTAAAACTCTTGAACGAATTGGTTCCCCTTAAGGCGCCTTGACCGCCTTGTCCCGGGCTGATAAACTTTTTCATAGATTGACTTAAAAGCGCTATAATGGTAAGGAGTCTTCTTTAACTCCACCATTTATCGAAGGATTCCTTTAGGAATCGGAGGAGCGAAAAAATGCGTTATGTTTTTATCGGCGCTGTTGCGGCGGGCACCTCTGCTGCGGCCAAGGCCAGCAGAAACGACCGGAACGGTGAGTTTGTTCTCTATGAAAGAGATTCCTTTATTTCCTATTCCAGCTGCGGGATGCCCTATTATCTGGGCGGAGAGTTTAAAAGCCGGGAAGAGCTGGCTCCCCGTGATGAGGCTTACTTTAAAAGTGCGTACGGTACAGAGGTTAAAACAAGGCATGAGGTTCTGAGTATTAACCCCAAAGATAAAACGATAGAGGTCCGAAGGCTTGATAATGGGGAAATCTTTACTGATCATTACGATAAGCTGGTTATCGCAACGGGAGCCAGCGCCTATGTCCCCCAGGTGGAGGGCTCTGACAGAGAGCATGTTTTTGCATTAAGAACCCTTGGCGATATGGATCGCATAAAAGCTTATCTGGATACCCGAAGCCCTAAAAGCGCTGTGCTGGTGGGGACGGGCTTTATAGGCCTTGAAATGGCGGAAAGCCTTGTAAAGCTGGGGCTTACCGTGCATTTGCTGGACAGGAAAAGCCGGGCGGTACGTATCCTGGATGAGGATATGTCGGGATATGTCACCGACTACCTGGTTGAAAAAGGCATCCATGTGCATACCTCCGCAGTGGTGTTAAAAATAGGGGAGAAAGAGGTTACCTTAACCGACGGCAGAGTTCTTGAGGCCGATTTGGTGCTTTACTCCACGGGCGTACGGCCCAATACCGCGCTTGCAAAGGACGCGGGGATTGAGATAGGCTCAACGGGAGCCATAAAGGTTGATTCCTACATGCAAACCAGTGTTGATTCCATTTATGCCTGCGGCGACTGCATTGAAACACCTCATCTTATTACAGGGAAACCTGCTTACCATCCGCTGGGCTCCACTGCCAATAAAACCGGGCGTATTGCAGGGGATAACCTCACAGGAGGCAGCATCCGTTTCAGGGGAATCCTGGGAACCAGTATTTTCCGTATTTTTGATAAAACCGTCGCCTTTTCGGGGTTAACGGAAAAAGAGGCTGTTGATAACGGCTTTGATGTAGTGGTGTGTCACCTGGAATACCCAAATAAGCCTGAATACATGGGAGGCCAGGACATGATCATAAAGGCGGTGGCGGACAAAAAGGACGGCCGGCTCCTGGGTGCCCAGATTGTTGGCTTTGAAGGTGTCGATAAAAGAATCGATGTTTTCGTAACGGCTATGACCTATGGCGCCAAAGCAGAGGATTTATTCCACCTGGATCTGGCCTATGCGCCTCCCTTTGCCACTGCGAAGGACCCTGTCATGTACACGGGCATGCTTCTTGAAAGCAGCCTTAAAAAGGCACGGGACAAAAGCCACGGCCAGAAGAGCTAAAACGTAGAATTTAGAGCAAAAATCTAAAATTGAAGATGTATACCATAAGGTCTTTTCCAGCTATCCGGCAGGGATTAAGCAGAAAAACCCTACAGTGTCATTTTCCCGAATTTGAGCTTCATATAGACATCCAGACATACGGGGAGGTAGCGGATATCCCTGTCGTTTTCAATGGCAAGCTGCTCCCCTTCAAACACAGGCTTTCCGTTTACAAGCCGCATATTCATGGTAGCCTTACGAGGTGTGGGGCTCAAACGGCAGATAGCCCGGGTGGTAACCTCTTCAATATCCTGGGCCAGGGCAAAAAGATGGGTGCTTCCTTCAAAGGGGTTTCCAAAGGCATCCACCTTAATACCAAAGCAGATAACGGGTACCTGGCATTCAGTGACGATACGTGCCAGATCCCACACATTTTCCCTGCTCATAAACTGAGCCTCATCAATAAGAACAAGGGCTACGGGATTTCCGTTTAATTCCGCTTTTTCAATTTCTTCACTCAGGGTATTGAATAGAAAATCCTTTTGAGACTGAATTAAAAAATCACAGGTTCTCCGAATTTCTCCGCCTTCCAGACGGCTGACAATAACGTCGCCCTCCTTGGTATCGCTATGGGGCTTAAGACAAAGCACCTTTCGGTGATTATAATGCTCGTAATCGTAAGCAATCTGCAGAAGCTGGGTGGATTTTCCCGCGTTCATAACGGCATAGCGAAAATAGAGTTTGGCCATAGTTATCGTCTGCTCCTTTTTCTTATCATTGTCAGGCGGCTTGGCCGGAATTGTCCCGGCAAAAACAAACCGCATCTATCTTAACACAGACAGGTAATAAATGCGACTGCCTTTTGTATGAAAGGAAGCATCACCAGGGATAAAAAGGGTATGAAGGGTATCCAGCTCCAAACTGTTTCCAATTCTGGAAGCGAGGTCTGGGAGAGCCATTGCAAAATATTCCTTCACATCCTTTTTATCAAGCAGCAATACCTGGAGCATCCTGGCACAAGCCTCCTCAAGAAGTCTCAGACAAGGCTTTTCATTAAAGAGAAGCATTTGTTTCAGTCCCGCTAAGTCCGGGGGAATAAGCCGGAGGGGCAGGACAGGCTTTTCTAAAAGCACACAAGCTAAGGCATTGGGAAGAAGCTGCCCGCAAAGGTTGATTAGGAGATCCTTGTAGCCTATGCTATACCCAGACAGCACTTCGTGTATGACAGAAGGATTGAATCGGAGGCAAAACTGATTTTCCATGTATAGGCGATGAAGATAATTTATGATGTATTCCACCCCGGAAAGCTCTTCTGAAACAGGAATCAGAAGCTGATAATCAATGGAAGCCGGTGTATCGTGGGCTTCAAACTCAGGCTTGTAGAGGGAGTAAAAGCCTTTGATTCCCGGATCCAGGGTAGCGTTATACGTATAGTTGGAGGTTTGTGTTTTTGTTTTTATAACAAGGTCATACAGATGAACAGCTGTCTTAAACTTTAAATTCAAAATACGGCGGCCCTCCTTGAGAAGCTCCTCCGGGGATTGTGTCTTAAGCCTAATCAGGGCTTCATCCGGGGAGCAGGACTTTAAACACAGGTTAATGGTATAGAGATTGGATTCCATGATGGCTTGTGCCGCTTCAACCCGTATGGAGCTGCTGTTTCCCCGGTTATAGCGTTCCACGCTGTCTGTAAGAAGCTTAATTAAGCCTATGTGGATCTCTTCCAGTTCCTTGAGGGTAAGCCTCTCTCCTTCCAGCGCCCATTTCAAAAAAGCTTCAAAGCGATGGCCTTTAGGGCCTTCTGCTCTTTTTAAAACAAGCGTATCAACTCCGGAGCTTTTAAACTGGTCTTTATTCATATAAATCCTCGCTTTCCCCTTGGTCTTCATCTTCACGAGTACCATTGATATACACCGGCAGCCCAAAGCGAATTCTGTCGGACAGAGCTTCCATTTCTCTATAGCGCAGCAGCTCAAGAGAGCCTGAGCAGCAACCGTTAAAACGGCTTTTCATAATGTCTATGAGATCGTCGTCTCCGATCTGATCTCGGGTCTCATTTTTATAGGTATAAAAAATATCTAAGAGTTCCTGAAGCGTTTCGAGGTATTGGCTCTGCTGTAAATAGGGGGATGGGGTAAAGGCTTTTACAAGCTTAACCATGACACCTCCTGAGAACTCGATTCTTCCGTTGTCTTTTAAAATGTGTGAACGGGTTTCGGTGAGCTCCGCAGCCTCTGTTTCTGATAAAACAAGACCGTAGGCCCTGCTTTCTTCATTACAGGCTAACAGGTCGGAAACCGCCTGCTTTTCTATGTAGGGGTGTATAAAAAGCCCGCTGAAATCTGTCAACATAATGAACCCTCCTATAGTTAGATAAATACGGAAGTAAACCAGTTAAAAAAATACTTGACAAACATAATTTTATATGATATCATAAAAATAATTATAAATATTTTTGAGTATTATAATATTACTCCTATTCTTAGTGGCATTCAAGTCTTTTTTGAATGTTTTTTTATGCCTTTTTCGCATTGCTCTTCCCTTACTTATTGGTGTAAAATGAATATGCCTGCAAAATAAAATACTAAAACGGGCTATGTTTGTAACCCAAAGCTCAGAATTATCTGTGCAATAGTTTGCATTTATTGCAGCATCTGAACTCTAAGTTACCAAGGGCATGTTTTAGTTCCGGGAGGTAAGGACAAAATGAAATTCAAACTGGCACATACCAACATAAATGTTAAGGATCTTGAAAAATCTCTGGCTTTTTATGCCAAGGCTCTGGGGCTTGTTCAGGTTCGGCGTAAGGATGCTGCCGACGGCAGCTTTACCCTTGTTTTTCTTGAGGACGGAACTGGGGGACATCAAATAGAATTAACCTGGCTCAGGGATAAGGAAGGCCCTTATGAACTGGGTGATAATGAATCCCATATTGCTTTCCACGTTGATAATATGGAAGAAGCTCATAAACTCCATTCGGAAATGGGCTGCATCTGCTTCGAAAACAAGTCTATGGGCATATACTTTATTG
>JAFADM010000526.1 GCA_023424865.1 Bacillota bacterium
TGTGCCAGCACCTTCAGGGCTATTCCCTGCGGGGGCTTCGCAAGCGGGATTATCCCCCCTCACTCTATTATCAGCAAACCTGGTATGATGAATATTACCGTTTTAACGATTATCTGGCAAGGCTTGGGCAAATGCTTGGATCAGGCAAAAAGTACATTGATGTGCTTCTTGTGCACCCCATGCACAGCGGCTGGGTAAGCTATGACGGCACTAATAACGAAGAAATTGCAGAGCTGGATCGTACTTTTGCCGCTGCTACGGAACTCCTTGGCGGTGCTCATATCGATTACCATCTGGGGGATGAAACCATTCTTAGAAGGTATGGAAAAGTGCTTCCCGACGGGCGCATCCAGGTAGGAAACTACCAATACGGCGCTGTTGTAATAGCAGACAGCCTCACGCTTGACCGTACAACGCTGGAGCTTGTTAAGGCAGCCGACAAAGCCGGTCGCCCTATTGTGCGATTGGGACAATGGCCTTACCTGTGTGAGGGAGAAGCCAGCGCTGAGCTCTTGGCCTTAAAGGACAAAGCAGTGTTGGCAGAGACGCCGGAAGCTTTGTGGAAAGCCCTTGGCGGGGTTTTGGAAAAGCCTGTTCATATTCTGAAGGAGGGTCATGAGGTATTGCCTGTCAGGTGCTGCCAGGTAGCTCTTAAGGATGGCGGAACCGCTCTTTATATGGTGAATATGAGCCGTGAAGCCATTGAGGATGTCACACTGGTTCTGCCGGGCAAGGTAAAGACTACCCGGCTGGAGCTGGATACTCTTGAATCAGAAGTGCTTTCGGCTGCCTATACCGAGGGAACCACCAAATCCAAGCTTTCTTTTCTTCCCATGCAAAGCATTGTTGTGATTTATGAAGAAGGAGAAGTTCAGAGCCTGACAAACAGGGAAGCAGAGCAGGTTTTTACACTGGCAGGAACTGACTGGGATATCCGTGCCATGGATGACAATCTCATAACGCTGGATTTTTGCTCCTATCGTATTGACGAGGGTGAATGGCAATCTCCGAAAGCCGTTATACACCTGATGCAGGAGCTTTTGGATCTTCGCCGCCCCTGCGACGTGGAGCTGCGCTTTTCCTTTACCGTGGCCTGCCAGCCGGAATCCTTTGGCCAATTGAGCCTTGTCATGGAGCAGCCGCATCAGTTTGAGGTGACGGTGAATGGTGAAAAAGTAAGCTTTAACGGTGAAGACTGGTATAAGGACATTTCCTTTATAAAAACCGATATCCTTTCCTATGTTAAGCAGGGAGAAAACACCATTGAGCTCAAAGCCCGATTTTTACAGTCCCAGCATGTCTATGATGTCCTGTACGGTGAAAATGTCTATGAAACCGAGCTTAACAAGCTTACCTATGACATGGAGCTTGAAAGCATTTACCTTTTGGGTGACTTCGGCGTTAACAGCCTGAGTGCTTATAGAGCGGGCGAGCGAAACAGCATTACCACAGAAGGACCGTTTGTTCTGGAGGTTCCGCCCAAGAAGCTGAAAGGCGGCGTTTTTACCACTCAGGGACTTACTTTCTTTGCAGGAAGCCTGACCCTGGAAAAAACAGTTAATTTATCGCAGGTCAATGGCCGTGTGATCCTCGACCTTGGTACTCCCAGAGCAGCACTTGTTAAGGTCAGTATCAACGAAACAGACGTAAAAACCTTTTTGTGGGCACCTTACCGCTGTGACATCACCGAGCTTGTCAAGCCCGGCGATAATAAAGTAACGGTAACGTTGTTTGCCAGCAATCGAAACATGCTGGGGCCTCATCACCACACTAAGGAAGAATCCTATTCCGTTGGACCTATCAGCTTTACAGGCAAATTCAGCTGGGCGGAGCGTGAAAGCGAAGCTGTTGTTATCACACCGGAGATGCGCCGTAAAAATTACTGGCAGGAAGGCTATTCCTTCGTTACCTTCGGTTTATAATCACGATAGACTTTTTACTGACGGGTGCGGCGAGACACATGGGATTGCTGCGCCCGTTTTTTACTTTCGGCTAGGGTATACCATTTGCGTACTTTTATCTCAAAAAAGCTGAAAATATAAAATAAAAAAACGGTTCCTGGGCATAACTAAGAGGAGGCTGTTAACAAGCCTTTAGCTATGAAGGCTTTCTTTTGTACATAAAACATTAGGAGGCCCCAGAATTCAAGCCCAAAAACCCAATGGGCGGGGAAACCTCGGAAAGGGAAGGTTTTTTTATGTTTGACGATATGCTTTGTGCAGCTAAAAAAGAAATTTATAAAAAGGAGAGAGCCGGGTCGGCAGGAAAAGTCATTGCCGGTATAACCGTAGGTGCCGCAGTGGGGGTTGTCCTGGGGCTGCTGGCTGCCCCAAAATCGGGCAGGGAAACACGTAAGGAATTAAAGGCCAAGGCAGACAAGGCCGCGGACTGTGTCAATGAAAAGCTTGAGGAAACGGGTGAAATGCTGAATAAAGCCTGTGAAATGGCCTCTGACGAAATTAAGGATGAAGAACAAACCGTAGCTGATTGGGGTGAAAGCCAGAGCTTTAAATCAGAAGAAGAACCGGATGATGAAATAACACTTGGAGAGACAGATACTGAAGCCTTTGTCAGCCAAACCAATAATGAGCCCTTGTAAATATGTCGGAATATAACCCCAGGCTGCGTAAAGTGTTAAGCTTTCACGCAGTCTGTTTTTTTTGGTTACACCTTTACAAGATGCTTTGACTTGTTAAATATTCCATATATATAATTGGCATGATGATCAAATCAGAGTCACTTCGGACAAATGTGAGCTATACCCATGTTATTATTAGGCTAGATAAGCAGCAGACTGAGTGTTTGAGGGCGTGTAAGATGCACCGTACAAGGATTTATATTCCGAAGGTGTACACTTTTTATTGGCCTTGAAAACACGGTTGAAGGTTGCCAGGCTGTTAAAGCCGGATTTCATGGCCACCTGCATGATAGACAGGGTAGGATCGATAAGAAGCTTTTCCGCATGCAGGATTCGGCGGCTGTTGAGATAGTCGTAATAGGAAACATTGATGAACTGCTTAAAGAGCCTTGTAAAGTGAAAACGGCTAAAACCCGCAAGATCCGCCAGCGTTTCTACGGGGATATTTTCAGTGCAATGCTCATTGATATAATCGCATACATTGAGAAAGCGATCGATGTACTCCAATTGCTTTTTACGTTTATTAGTGGGCAGGCTTTCTTCCTGGTTCATTGAATTCCGCCCTAATGTTATAAAAAACTGGAGGAGCATAGCATAAATGGAAGCCTCCCGAAAGGGCATAGCCGAAAAATATTCCTGAACCATCTTATGTAAAAGCCCAACCAGTTCCCTGTGAATTTTAGGCATGGTGGCAGCAGTAACCGCAGTACAGGGCCTGAAGATATGGAAAGCTGAATTAAAGCCATTTAAATTGTATAAAAGATTACCGTCAAACTGCATGATAACGCGTTTGCCGCTTTTAGGGGAATGGAGCTCGTGAAGCTCTCCGGAAGGAAGTATGATGATTTCCTCTTCCTGAAGCTTATAGAACTGATTGTCCACCACCACTGTATAACCGTTTTCCAGAGGCATAATGATTTCTGTGTCTGTATGCCAGTGCCTTGGGTAACTCTCGTCCGCATCATTTATAAAAATACGTACTCCAAAGCTTTGCTGATATTCAACCGTTTCATGGGTACCGTTTAATGCTCTAATCATAATTTTAATCACTTCGTTTCACTAAACTTTTCATTTCATGAACTCTTATTGAATGTGCATTCATGATGTATTATCGAATATTGCGATTTTTATAACAAAGATTACCCTTGTCTATTTTGTAATATAAAGGGTGCAATTCAAGAGATAAGAGGGTATTATTCTTTCTGAAGTATACTAAAGTACCTATAAAGTATAGCATAATTTAAGTTGAGTAAGAAAGAGTTTCAAAAAAGTGTCTATGTGTTTTAAAAAGCAGGATGAATTAGATTTTAAAAATTCGCAATATTTGATTAGTAAATAGCAAAAAACAAGAAGAGCTAAAGGAAATGATGTTGTATAATCGACTTGTCTGAGAGTTGAAAATATACAAAATCAACAAAATTGAAAGGAATGCCGGATATGCCTGAACTGGTAAATAATAA
>JAFADM010000574.1 GCA_023424865.1 Bacillota bacterium
AGAACCCAGCGCACCGCGTCGGCAATATTGCTTTTTCCGCTGCCGTTGGGCCCTACCACGGAGGTAAGACCGTTATTGAAATGCAGCGTTATTTTTTCAGCAAAGGATTTAAAGCCTTGTATCTCAAGGCATTTCAAATACAAATCAAACACCCCGTCCTACTGCAATACCTAAGCGGGCTCTGACCGCAGCCCACCTGGAGCGATTCGCCGATAATAATTCTTGTTCTTTTTGACGTTTATCAGCAATAAGTTACCCCTTATTGTACCATAAAGGCTGTGCCCTTGAAACTATGGCGCTTGCGGCGGCTGTCACCGTGTCCAATTATGATCCACGCTTATTTCCTCATCGGTAAGATTGAAATAGTCGTGGAGAAGAAGCTGAGTGCCATCATTCGTCACCGGATCGTCCCAGGTGGCATCGATGTGTGTATACGATCCATTCAGCTTCACCAAATTCCAGGCATGGCTTACATCACGGGAGGTCCCAAGCAAAATCCTGCTTTCCACCCCTGCTCTTGAAAGGAGCAGCTGCATAGCCTCCGCGTAGCCCTCACACACTGCTACCCCCAGCACAAGGGAGCCATAAGCACTGTAAGAGGCCGGCGGTATTTGCCCCAGGGTATAGTTTTCATAATCGTAGGCACCGTTTTCAACCACATAGTCATGAATGGCAAGGGCTTTGTCAAAGGCGGACATCCCAGGGCTTATTATTTCATTTAATACGTTCCAGGCCTTTTCGCTAAGCATCCGGCTGTGGGCAAGCCCTGTTTCCCTGTCCTCCCGGTAGTTAAGCTCCAGCAGCCCTGTTGTTTTGTTATAGGTACAGCCGGAGTAATATAATATTACAGGATTTTCCAATACTACCTGTTCAATGAGCCTAAAGATTTTATCGGAAGAGGCGGGGTATAAATGAACAGGAAGTACTATTTTTTCTTCCATATTAAGAAGCCCGTCCAGGATGGCCATGTAAAGCACATCCTCACCTTCCGGACTTTTAAGGGGGCCTTCGTTCCAGGTTAGAGGACCCGTCAGTCCCGGCTCAGTATAGGCCAAAAGCTTCTGAGAAACGGCTTTATCGGCATCAACAGTACCATCGCGAACCAATTGCTCAACAACAAGATCTCCGGAGGGAATAACACCAAAAAGCGTCTTATAGGCCATACCTACGGCATCACCCTTCAAAAGCTGATTCTTGTTGAATAAGGTCAGATCCTCTCCCAGAATATCTCCCTTTTTATCTAAAAGCTCAAGGGATTGATTAAACAAAGCAGGATCTCCGGGATAGCCCATTCGTCTTAGAAGCATGGCCGCGAAAGCCTTACCGCTCAAGGGAGATAAGGGGAGCAGCTTTTTATCGGGAGTTCCCGCCAAAAGGCCCATGGAAACGGCATAAGCCATATAGGGTCTTGCCCAGGGGGATATGGCCGAAGCATCGCCGAAGGCTGACAATATCCTTTCCGTCTCTCCGGAAAACTGAGTTTGAACGGCATCCAAGTCACCGAACAAATTTAAAAGCAGGACAACTCCGGTCTGTCTGTCCAATGTGGCATCAAGTCCCGGAAGATAGGTTTGAGCGGAATTACCGTAAAACACTCCCAGCCGGTAAAGCATTCGGGCTTCGGGATCAAATCGGTCGGATTCAAGGGCAAAGCCCTTTTGTGGGGATATAAGTGACAGAGCAAGCCCCATGGCAAGGAAAAAAGAGAGGAACCGCCTGCCTGTACTCCACAAAGACCTCTTATGTATCATATAGGCTCCTTTATACGCCTTGGTTTATTAAAAACTTTATCTTCCAGGTTTCAGGCATACAATGGAATAATTATAGCTTCAAGAGCCCTTAGGGCGCAAGTCCCGCAGAAAGAAGGCTTTTTAAACTCCAAATCAAAGTTATTGTAAAGAACATTGAAATAATAATGAGAATTCCGTATAATCATGTAGTGGTTTACCGTTAGTATCGTTCTGATGAATCTATTAATTTCCTGCCTGGCAAAGACAGGCTGGAATTTGTTGTTGGAAAAAAGAACTTAACAGATCTTATAAGACAATTACATTAATTGTTTTAACTTTATTCTGCCTTAACTTAGCCTATATCCCTACAAAAAGAAAAGAAGGTGCAGCGGTGAAGCGATTTTCATTATTCGTAACCTATGCGGCAATGAATATTTTACTTGTTCTGCTTCCTATTATTGCATTTACTGCCATGATCTACACAAATGCATTTAAGCAGATTCGCAATGAAATGATTACTATGCAAACCTTTTCATTAACACAGGCAATGGAGGGCATCGATAATACGGTGGAAGGCTTTACTGCCATGTCGTCCTACGCCTCCTCCGATTCCGAACTCACGCCCTATCAGCTGAAAAAGGGATTCTACAGCACAATGAGCGCCCTTCGTCGCCTGGGCATGCATACGGTCACAATTAATATGAGTCAGGTTTATATTTATATTGACAGTCAAAAGATGCTTTACGGTCCGGATGGCAATATCTCTTTGGATTATTTTATTAAGCTTCATACATTTCACGGGGAATGGAACAGGGACGACCTGCTTGATTTACTGCGCAATCCCTCCGATACAAGCCTGTCGCCTTCGGGCTGCACCATCAGCAGGAACACCGTAAGGGGGGAAAGCTATGTCCTGCTGGTTTCACCCTGGAATAACAGCGGCGTACAGTACGGCACCTTTATAGGTATGATTGAACATGCTTATTTTCAAAAGATGCTTGAAAATGTTCTGACAGACCACGAGAGTATGGCCTTCATTCTGGATGAAGAGGGAAACAGCCTTTTTGAGGTTTCCTCAGGCCCGGCTGACAAAATGCTTGAAAATATAACCAAGCTTGACGGCAGCGAAGGACGTTTTTCACTTAATGACAAGGAATATACCTATATACAAACCATTTCATCAGTAAACGGCTGGCGGTATATTGTGCTCATACCCAAGGCCAAGATTTTTGAATCCCTGATAAATGAAAATACCTATCAGTTCTTTATCATTCTGCTGCTTTTTATGGCCTGTTTGCTGGCTGGCATCGTACTGGCATCTCATTACTATAAGCCCATACGGAAGATATGGCAGATTCTTTTAGGGCAGCCTATGCCTGAGACAAGCAAAACAAGGCCCAGCCAAACCACTCAAATCCAAATGCGTGTTTCGGAAATCGTAAGACAGAACAGAAGCATTGCACACGAGCTGGACGAGAAAAAGGAATCCCTCCGGCAGAATACCCTTATACAGCTGATTGACGGTGATTTTCAAAATACGGGGGATCGGTTCGGTGAGCTTAAGCAAATAGGAATACTTTTGACGGGGCCGTGTTACCAGGTTGTGGTACTCAGCCTGGGGGAAGCTGTGACCATATCCCTTCGCAATGAAGTGTATCAGGCGCTGAGAACGGTATACAGCCTCTGTGTTGAAACACTCCAAAAGTACATTGTTGTGCTTCTAAATACGGATAAAGCTGAGCCGGGACTGCAGGAAGATCTGGAGAGGCTTTCCGCAATTATAAAGGAACACGGAACAGCCTACCACAGAATGGGATTGGGACAGGCTTATGACGATCCTGCCCTCATCCATGTAAGCTATATTGAGGCATTGGCTGCCCTTGAGAGTAACGAAAAATCCGAGGTCATCAGCTTTGATTCAATCTTCGGTTCAAGCTGCGGCAAAACCCAGGTCTATCCGGACAAAGCCCAGCTGCGCCTGACGGAGGCCGTCATACAGGGAAATGTCACCGCTCTGGCCCCTATCATTGAAGAAATATCCAATCAGCTTCATGCCGCACAGTCAAGCTTGGATTGCAGATGGTTCCGCTTTTCTTTGTACAGCATTATTCATGACCTGCTTCAGGCAACTCAGAAGAACCCGCTTGACAGTATCCATTGGGAAATCAACCGACTTTTGCATTACGGCGATTTGGAGGATTTTCTTGAGAAGCTTAACGCTTTGTGTGTCAATCTTGCCATGCAGGTGCGTGACAGCCGGGCCCGAAAGAAAAATGATCTTTTGAGCAAGATTCTTTGCTATATTGACATGCACTATTTTGAAGCGGATATAAGCCTTACGGATATTGCTGAACGGTTTAACCTGACAAATTCAACTCTCAGCCGGCTGTTCAGTGATTGCTTCGAGGTAAGATTCATTGACTATCTGTCGGACAAGCGTCTGGATAAATCCACAGAGCTTTTACTGCGTACGGATATGGGCATAAAAGAGATCGTAACACAGGTCGGTTATATTGACGTGTCCAGCTTTACCCGTAAATTTACACAAAAATACGGGATAAGTCCGGGGAAATACAGACAGAACAATAAACGCAATACTGTGTAAGGTTTGCGGAGCTATGCGATATTTTCTCCGGGGAAAAAACCGCAAGTCCATTCCCCTTTAAACATCAAAGATTTGCAACACTTGGACTTTAGGGCACTGTGCACAAATTCCGCACAGTGCTCTTGTATTGCATTGTGCGATTTCCCCGTGCTACGATTTTTACACATTCCAATTCTGTTTTACCGATTTTAAACATGCCATTTACTTTTAGGAGGGCGAATGTATGATCCACAGCACGGTCAGAACGGTAAGCCATGTCCACACATTAAACAGGAAAGGACCCCTGCATCACTTAACCCGCTGCTGGCAGCTTTATGTGCTTTTAATTCCCACGATGCTTTATCTGTTCATTTTTAATTACATCCCGATGTATGGTATCCAAATCGCATTCCGTGACTTTGTTTCCAACAAGGGTATCCTGGGAAGCCCTTGGGTGGGGTTAAAGCATTTTAATTACTTCTTTTCTTCACCCCAGTTTACCACACTGCTTATGAATACCGTAAAGCTTAGCCTTTTTTCATTGCTTTGGGGCTTTCCCTTTCCTATAATACTTGCCCTGATGCTCAACGAAGTCGGCTCCATGCGTTATAAGAAGCTGGTGCAGAACATAACCTATGTTCCTTACTTTATTTCTACGGTTGTTCTTGTAAGCATGATAAACCTGTTTTTATCCCAGCAGGACGGTATGCTTAATCAGTTAATTTCTCTGTTGGGCGGAACAAAGGTCGACTTTCTTGGAAAGGCATCCTATTTCAGAACCATTTATATTGCCTCCGGCATCTGGCAAGGCGTGGGATGGTCATCCATTATCTATCTTGCAGCACTTTCCGGCGTGGATATCCAGCTTCACGAGGCAGCCCAAATTGACGGTGCGTCCCGTCTGCAGCGGATATGGCATATCAATGTCCCGTGCATACTCCCAACCGCCACCATCCTTTTTATTATGAGCTGCGGGCAAATAATGAGCGTTGGCTACGAAAAGATCTATCTTATGCAGAATTCACTTAATCTCGACGTTACGGAAGTTATTTCCACCTATGTGTACAAGACAGGGCTTCTGAATGTTAAATACAGCTACACCACGGCTATTGGGCTGTTCAACAATGTCATCAATGTCATTATCCTTTTTATTGTCAATAAAATCGCACATAAACTCAGCGAAACCAGCTTATTTTGAAAGGAGGGCCAGAAATGTCCTCAACCGTTCTGAAAAGAAAGAAACCTTCTGCAAGAATAAAGGAAAACATATCCGATCGTTTTGTCTATGCCATCATTCTTGTCTTGCTTGGCATCATATCCCTGGTTATGCTTTATCCTCTTCTATTTGTGCTTTCCGCTTCATTAAGCGATCCCACCATGGTTAACGCAGGAAAGGTCTGGCTTTTTCCTGTGGGGCTCCAGTTTAAGGGGTATGAAGCCGTATTTCAGTCCAAATGGGTGCTTGTCGGCTACCGCAATAGCCTTTACTATTTGATTTGCGGCACGGCGCTTGATATCTTTGTTACCTTCACCGGCGCTTACGCCCTCTCTCGCCGGGATATCTACGGCAGGAAAATTCTCACCTTTTTCATAGTGTTTACCATGTGGTTTAACGGCGGACTTATTCCCACCTTTTTGGTTGTACGGGGAATAGGCCTTATGGATACACCCCTGGCTCTTGTCATATTGGGTGCGGTATCGGCCTACAACTTTATCATTTGCCGTACCTTCATTCAAAACAGCATACCCGGCGAGCTTCAGGAGGCTGCGAGGATTGACGGATGCTCGGACTTCGGCCTGTGCTGGCGTATTGTTTTCCCCTTATCCGGTCCGGTTTTGGCCATTTTAGCCCTCTATTACGGCCTTTCCCACTGGAACAGTTATTTTCCCGCGCTTATGTACCTTAACAATCGGAATTATCAGCCTTTGCAGATTTTCCTAAGGGAAATTCTGCTGCAGAATGAATTTGTTGATTTGAACTCGGTTGACCTTAAATCCGTGCAGGAGCTTGCCCAAATGACCAAAATCATGAAGTATTCGCTCATTGTGGTAGCTTCTCTTCCCATGCTGGCTTTGTATCCGTTCCTGCAGCGGTACTTTGTAAAAGGAATCATGGTCGGCTCACTCAAGGGTTAAGTCAGATACGTTAAGCAGCTCATAGCCTGATGCGCGCTCAGGCAGGGGCTTGCCTATAAAAAAATTTGAGGAGGAAATCATATGAAAAAAGTGATCCCCTTATTCTTAGCTTGCATAATGGTATTCATGACAGCGTGTTCGAGCACGACTACTGCGCCGTCTGGTACTCCAACTCCATCAGGTTCCGCCGGCGCATCCCCAAGCGGAGAGCAAACGCCTGCGGGCCCCAGGACATACACCCTGACTGCCAAAACCGACTCCAATGACGGCCCGTGGAAAGATATGTACCTGTTCCAGTATGTTCAGGAAAAATTCGGATTTGAACTGGATATTACTGAAATTGCCGGCTCGGTTTGGACGGAGAAGATTAATATTGCCTTCGCTTCCAATGAATACTCGGATTTTTTTCTTAACGGTTTGAATGAAACCGACCGGCAAACCTACGGCAGTCAGGGCATTATTCTGGATCTTAATCCGTATGTCACCCAGGACGATACGCCTAACATTTATGGAATCTACCAGAAGTATCCTGAGCTTAAGCAGGCCACCGAGTCTTACGACGGCCATCTGTACCACATCGCGGGGTACGACAGAACCAGCGTGCGTGAGTATGCTCAAACCCGTTTTTTTATTAATAAAAAATGGGCTGAAAATCTGGGTGTAAAGGTTCCTGCTAATCTTGATGAATACTACACCTATCTGAAGGCCGTTAAGGACGGCGATGCAGACCTGGACGGAGATCCCAATAACGAATATCCTATGAGCGGTTCCTTTGAAAATGACCCCTATTCCCTTTTATCACCTGTGCTTGCTGCCTACGGCTACGCACTTGCTTTTGGCACAGGCGGCAAAACCACCTATGTGGATGTCATCGACGGCAATGTGACGTATGTGCCCACACAGGACAATTTTAAGGATATCCTGGCTTACATGCACAGGCTGTATAAGGAAGAGCTGCTTGATAACGAATATTTTACCCAGGCCAAGGATCAGAGGGATGCAAAAATCGCCTCCGGCAAGGTAGCTGCCTTTGTTGATCACGCCCAGTGGCTCCAAATGACCGATCCAAACTTGTACAGCGAGTGGGATGGACTGGCCCCCATGACCAGTGATGTCAATAAGACTCAAATCTGGGCTGCTGCTGATGTAAAGACGCTGGGACAATTTGTCATTACGGATAAGTGCACGGATCCTAAGGATCTCATGCGCTTTGCCGACTGGTGTTTTACAGAGGAAGCCTACATAATTCATCTGGCCGGTTATGAGGTGGGTACAGTCCCCGGCCGTGAAGGTGGCTACGAGCTGGAGCGCCTGGATCCGGTGAACGGGTTGAATGTTATTCGCTTAAACTACACCGTTCCTGAATCCTACGCTAATGAAAGTGTATGGCGTGAAGCAGTCATCAGCCCCGGTTGGGCTACCATTCCGGTAAACCGCACCGAGTTTCTTATGGGTGAATCGGGCGGTAACGAAACAGCTTTGGACAACGCTCTTGTCAAAAACTATACCCCTTATTACAAGATAGGCTGGCCTTCCTCCATTAAGTTCTCCTCGGCGGAAACCGACGAGCTATCTCTTATTCGGGCGGATTTGGATACCTACATGCGTCAAATGGTGTCCAAGTTTATTGTGGGAGAAGAGGATCTTGCCAACTTTGATAAATTTGTAGCAGGCTGCAACGACAGAAATCTCACACGCTATCTGGAAATATACCAGACAGCCTATGATCGCCGGATGAAATAACAAAACCAAAGCGTACTTAAAGAATCCCGCTCAATAAGGGTGGGATTCTTTCGTGCAATTTAAGGAGGAGCTTAAATGGAACGCTATCTTCCCCTTCTAAAGGATTACATCCTGAAAAACTGCGGTCAGATGACCCGTGAACCCTCCGGAATACTTAAATTCCCCTATACGGTGCCAAGCAGCCCCGAGTCCCCCTATTATTCCATGACCCTGTGGGATTGGGATTCGTGGTTTATAAGCGTGGTGCTGGGACAAGTGGAGGCGGACACCGGCGAGCATG
>JAFADM010000028.1 GCA_023424865.1 Bacillota bacterium
AAAAAGTCTCCCTTATAGTAAAACACAAAATCAGGAGTAAGAAAACCCTACTCCTGATAGTATTATTACCGAAAACTTTTTACATTAAGCATACGAATGGCATTTAGTATGGCAAGAACCGCTACCCCAACATCGGCAAACACAGCCGCCCACATGGAGGCAAAGCCCAATGCCCCAAGAAGAAGAACAATTCCTTTTACGCCAAGAGCCAGGGTTATGTTCTGTTTTACAATACGGAGAGTCTTTTTGGATATTTTCATGGCAGTGGCCACTTTTGAAGGCTCGTCAGTCATTATAACCACATCTGCCGCCTCAATGGCCGCATCCGATCCCAGACCGCCCATAGCGATACCCACATCGGCCCGGGCCAATACAGGCGCGTCGTTAATGCCGTCCCCCACAAAGGCAAGCTTGCCTTTTGCCGATTTCTGGCTGAAGAGATCTTCCACCATTTGAACCTTATCCCCAGGAAGAAGCTCGGTATAAACCTTGTCAAGCCCCAGCTGGGAAGCGACCTTTTCGCCGATTGGCTTTATGTCGCCGGTGAGCATAACGGTTTGTTTTACTCTCGCTGCCTTCAGATCTGCTATGGCCCTTGCCGCATCCTCCTTGATTTCATCCGCTATAATAATATAACCCCTATACTCATTGTCAACTGCCACATAGACGACGGTACCCAAAATATTCTCTGCTTCCCGGTATGCTATACTGAGTCTGTTCATGAGTTTCCCATTACCGGCAGCCACGGTTTTTCCGTCAACAGCGGCTACAACGCCATGGCCGGATATCTCCTCCACATTTGAAATGCGGGTGGCGTCAATTTCCTTGCCGTAGGCTTTTTTAAGGGATTGTGATATGGGATGATTGGAGTAGCTTTCGGCAAATGCCGTCAACTCCAGCAACTCCTCTTTGGAAATGGTATACGGTACCACCTCCTGTACCTTGAATACGCCCTTGGTGAGAGTGCCGGTTTTATCAAAAACAGCGATTTCCGTTTCTGCCAGCGCTTCAAGGTAATTGCTTCCCTTTACTAAAATGCCGCTTCGCGACGCTCCCCCTATGCCTCCGAAAAAGCTTAAGGGGATGGAAATAACAAGTGCGCAGGGGCAGGAGATAACAAGGAAGACGAGGGCTCTGTAAATCCAGTCGCTGAAGGTTGCGCCTTCCAGAACAAGGGGCGGAATAATGGCCAGAATGGCTGCAACGATAACAACTCCCGGAGTGTAATAGCGTGCAAACTTGGTTATAAAGTTTTCTGAATTGGATTTTTTGCTGCTGGCATTTTCAACCAGGTCAAGTATTTTACTCACAGTGGACTCGCCAAATTCCTTAATAACACGGGCAGTCAGCAGGCCGTTTAAGTTGATGCAGCCACTTAGCAAAATATCGCCTTCATCCACATCGCGAGGTACCGACTCACCTGTCAGTGCAGAGGTATCCACCATGGAATGGCCTTCTGTAACAACTGCGTCAAGGGGAATTTTCTCACCGGCCTTTATAACGATAATATCGTCAATTTTAACTTCATCCGGATCCACCTTTTCCAATAAATCCCCACGCTGAACATTGGCATAGTCGGGACGTATATCCATAAGACTGGCGATGGATTTCCGGGATTTATTGACGGCATAGCTTTGAAACAGCTCCCCTACCTGGTAGAAGAGCATAACCGCAACGCCTTCCGCATAATCGCCAATAATGAATGCACCGATTGTGGCAATGCTCATAAGAAAGTTCTCGTCAAAAATACGCCCTCGGGAAATGTTTTTAATGGCGTTAAGTACAATTTCACCACCGATTATGAGAAAAGCCACCAGGAATACAGCCAGGGACAAAAACCTTATTTCTGTTTTAAGTAAGATGCCTGCAACGTAAATAATCGCACCGATACCAATTTTCACAAGCTGCTTCTGATTTGACGTAAGTCTCATAATTAAACCTTCTTCACTACCACATCAGGTTCAAACTTTTTAACGATATCACTTGCAGCCTTAACGATGGCTTCAATTTTATCGTCCTCTCCCTCAATGACCATCTTGGTTGTCATGAAATTAACAGACGCAGAACTGACACCATCCAGCTTCTTGACCGCTGTTTCAATTTTCGATGCACAGTTGGCACAATCCAACCCCTCAAGCTTAAAGGTTTTTTTCATGATTAATCCTCCTACTTTGTATCAAATTTCTTTCAATCCATTTTCATTATATGAGTTACAGTTGAATAACTGTTCAACTTTTGATAATATTATAGTTGAGGAAACATTCAACTGTCAAGCTCTTTTTAGCCTTGAACTTTCACTCCCAATAAGGCATAATTGAGCGATAAAGTAAGGTTTGCACCGGTGGTTCCATTTCGTCGGATCATTTCGGCACCAGTGGCCGATAGGTTTTAAAGAGAACGGTTTTATGGTAAAATAAGCTTAATGGTATACACCTTTCGGTTTTTCAGCCCAAGGGATTTATAATATGCAAAATCCTTTCATGATTAAGGGAAACAACATCCAAACTGAACACTATTACCGTTTACATAGCTTAAAGAAAAGCCGTATGGAGGGGATACAATGAAAAAGGATGAACTGTTTTATGACTGTGAGGTCATTCACGCCGATGTGGTTGATGCTGTAAGAAAGAAAATGCCTGAAGGAAATGATTTATATGACTTATCTGACTTTTTCAAAATACTTGGCGACAGTACCAGAGCAAAAATTATTTGGGCTCTGGATGAAAGTGAAATGTGCGTCTGCGATTTAGCGGTTTTGCTTGGCATGACAAAATCGGCCATTTCACATCAGCTCCGCCTGTTAAGAGAGGAAAATCTGGTTAAGAACCGCCGCGAGGGTAAGGTCGTTTTTTATTCTCTTGCGGATGATCATATTAAGCAGATCTTTGAAATGGGTTTAGAGCATACCCGTGAAAGAGGCGAGCACTCCGAAGATTAAGCTCTCCCCCTCAGCCCATCCCCGTGATGAGCTCCTTTAATTCGTAACAAGAAAGACGAGGGGCACGCTGTAATATAGACTGAGCGCACAAACAGCCCATTGGTATTCAAAATACCACAGGCTGTTTTTTTCTGTCTTTTTTCCAATAGCTCCTTGACAGTTGAGCAACCATTCAACTATAATGTAACCGAACAGTTGAATAACTGCTCAACTGTTCGGTTGAAAATAGATACAGAGATTAATTATTTATTATTTGGACCATGTTAACGAGGGAAAGGTGGAGGTCAATTTATGGGACACGAAAATAATCACAGCCATTCTCATGATCATAGCCATGAACACAATCACAGTCATGGCAGCGAAGGTTTGAACACTACGAAAATCATTCAGCTGATAGCAGGTATTCTCCTCTTTTCAGCCGGACTGCTCCTTGAGCGGCTTTATCCCGGCAACAGGTACCTGAACCTTTCTGCTTTTATTCTAAGCTATGTCATTCTTGGCGGAGAGGTTGTTTTTAAGGCCCTAAAGAACATTTCAAGGGGACAAATCTTTGATGAGAATTTTCTCATGAGTATTGCCACTATCGGCGCTTTTATCATTGGCGATTTTCCGGAAGCCGTGGCGGTTATGCTGTTTTACCAGGTAGGCGAATACTTTCAGGATGCTGCGGTTCGCAGATCCAAAAAATCCATCACGGATCTGATGGATATCCGCCCCGATTATGCTAATATCAAAGTCGGAAGCGACATTAAAAAGGTTTCTCCCGAAACGGTTAAAATCGGAGATGTGATCCTGGTTCGTCCCGGCGAAAAAATTCCTCTGGACGGCACTGTACTGGATGGCGAGTCCATGCTGGACACCAGCGCACTTACCGGTGAATCGGTCCCCCGTACTGCCAGGATGGGAGATTCCGTTTTGGCCGGCTGCATCAATCAGAGCGGCGTTCTTACCATTGAAGTAACAAAAGCCTTCGGAGAATCCACCGTTGCAAAAATTATCGACCTGGTGGAAAACGCCAGCAGCAAGAAGGCACCCTCCGAAAACTTCATAACCACCTTCTCAAGGTACTATACTCCGGTTGTCGTGGGGCTGGCAGTTTTGCTTTCCATTATTCCTCCCCTGTTTCTAAATGGCTCCTGGTCGGAATGGATTAACAGAGGCTTAATCTTCCTTGTTATTTCCTGCCCCTGCGCACTGGTCATCTCCATCCCCCTTGGCTTTTTCGGAGGTATCGGAGCAGCATCCAAACGAGGCATCCTGGTTAAGGGCAGCAATTATTTGGAAGCCCTCAACAGCCTTGATACAGTTGTTTTTGATAAAACAGGCACACTTACAAGAGGTGTTTTCGAAGTGAAAACCGTACTCCCCGAGGTAAACTATACGCAGGAGCAGGTTCTTGTCTTAGCTGCCAAAGCGGAGGCCTTCTCCAACCATCCCATCGCTCTTTCCATTATGAAAGCTTATGGCAAGCCCGTTGATAAGGAAGCATTACGTCATTACGAAGAACTATCCGGCTATGGCATTCGTGTGACAGAAGACAGTTCAGTCATACTGGCCGGCAATGACAAACTCATGAAGCGCGAGGGCATCGGCTTTAAAGAAAACAACGCCATCGGCACAAAGGTTTATGTAGCTGTTAATGGCAGCCTCGCAGGGGTTATTGTCATTGCCGATGAAATAAAGGCCGACAGCCGCCGGGCCATTACAGGGCTTAAAGCCAAGGGCGTTCGTAAAACCGTTATGCTCACAGGTGATAATAAGCAAATTGGAGAAGCCATTGCCGGAGAGCTTAAACTGGATGAGGTTCATGCCCAGCTCCTTCCCCATCAAAAGGTAGAACAGCTGGAGCTTCTTGATAAGGCTAAACCGGTTAAGGGAAAGCTGGCCTTTGTAGGAGACGGTATCAACGATGCACCGGTTTTGGCCCGGGCAGATATCGGCATTGCCATGGGCGGTCTTGGTTCCGATGCGGCCATTGAAGCGGCGGATGTGGTGCTTATGACCGACGAGCCCTCCAAGCTTGTGGATGCTATAGCCATAGCCGGGTTCACCAAGCGCATTGTATGGCAGAACATTGCTTTTGCGCTGGGTGTCAAGGGAGTTTTTCTTCTTCTGGGTGCTTTCGGAATTGCAACCATGTGGGAAGCCGTATTTGCCGATGTTGGCGTATCCCTTATAGCCATTGTCAATGCCATGCGTGTTCTAAGAACCCGCAAAAGCTAAAACAGAAAAGAACAGAAATTTACGCTTTAGGCACAGTCAATCCGTCTGATTTTCGGTCAGACGGATTGACTTGCCTAAGGTTTTCCTATAGATTGAATGTGAGGTGTTACCATGACTAAAAGAAATTCAGGCAAAAAGCTGCTGGTTTATGGCGCAGGAGTTATAGGAAGCCTGTTTGCAGCCAAGCTGTGGCTATCCGGACAGGATGTAACGGTACTTGCCCGTGGAAAGCGCTACGAAGAAATAAAGGAACAGGGCATTATCCTTTGCAATCCAAAAACCACTATTAAGGAAACAGCAAAGGTAAAAGTGATTTCGGAGCTAAAGCCGGACATGGCTTTCGACTATCTTTTTGTTGTTATGCAAAGCACCCAGGTGGATTCTATTCTGGAGAATCTCTCGAAAAACGTATCGGAAAACATGGTATTTATTGTAAACACTGCATCCGGCTACGAAAAATGGATAAGGGCTATAGGAGAGAGGCGTTTGTTAACCGGCTTCCCCTCCGCCGGAGGGGAACGACTCTCAGGAACCGTCAATTATTTTATAGGCAAAGGCCTCCTGCGTGGCTTTCAAACAACTACCTTCGGTGAGCCCGGCGGGAAAAGAACTCAACGGGTGGAGGATCTGCTGTATATGTTTAACCGTGCCGGCATTCCTTCGGTGCACTGTTCGAATATGGCGGACTGGCAGAAAACCCATGTGGCTGTGGTAACCTGCATAGCCAATGCCCTATATGGCCATAACTGCAATAATAAACAGCTTGCTGCTTCTCGTTCAGATGTAAAAAATATGATTCTGGGGATAAAGGAAGGCTTTGGAGTACTTAAAAGCTTGGGAATAAAGCCTACCCCTGTCAAGCTTTCCTTTTTCCGCCTCCCTTCCGGTATCCTGACCCTTGCCTTTGGTCTTTTTCTCAAAACCCAGCTTGCTGAGATTACCATGGCAAAGCACTGTATGACAGCTAAGGGAGAAATGACCGCGCTGCAGCAGGAATTTGACAAGCTTATTGAAAAAAGCGAAAAGTCAACGCCTTATATCGATGCTCTCAGAAAGAATCTGGAAAAAATATGACTTTCGTTATTCCGGTGTTTCTTCCACAAGCTCAATACGCAGAGAGGCTACCTTATCCTCCTTTAATACAAAATGAAAATCAAAAAGCAGCGGATCAGGCAAACCGGTTTTGTCAAAGTCACCGTCCGCCTTTGCGGTAACGATAAACTCCTCTTCCGCTTTTATGGCATTTGTTATTTCAAGGCGCAAATGGTCCTCAAAATAGGTTTGGTCACTCCACTTTTTAATGGCTTCTTTTCCCTCATGGCTATGACCGTCGTCGTATACCCTTGCATCCTCGGCAAAGGTAGAAAGAAATACGGCCCGGTTACCGGCATTGGCAGCGTTGAAATGTGTTTCAACGGAGCTTGGCAAATTAAAGTGATTGTTCATTTAAATAGCCTCCTTAAAGTACGGACTCTGCCGTTATTGTTTTTATTAACAGGTTTAAAACCCTGTCCTTATTATATCTTTCATAACCTGACGGCACCGGGTCAGGTTATAGAACCCTTTCTTCAGATTTTTTTTAGAATCCCCTTTGCCTCATCCTCAACCTGAGCGCGAACCTTGTGTGGCTCCAGAACCTCCACTTCCTTTCCAAAGGAGAGGAGATAGCCTGTGAGCCATCTGTTGTCAGGCAACAGGGTGGTCACTGAGAAAGAGCCATCCTCGTTTTTTGTTATTGTATTCTCATCAAATTCATCATAAATGCGATAAGCCAGGTACATGGAAAACTTTAATTTTACATTTATCCAGTCTTGAGTGCTTTTCTCCGGTTCAGGGTCGGTTATAGAGGTTCTTTCGGCAAAAGCCTCTTCTGTGGATTTAATATTGGACATGCGGGAAATTTTAAAGGTTCGCAGATCCTTGCGGGTAAGGCAGAACCCTTTAAGGTACCATGCATTTACCTTGTATAGGAGCTTTAACGGCTCGACCCTGCGATTGCTTTTTCCGCCTTCGGGTCCCATGTATTCAAAGTGGATGATGTGGTGATTGAGAATGGCATTCTTAAGGGTAATGAACTCATCCTTCTGCTCCCGGCTGCTGCCCCACGGAGAAAAATCCACCTCAATCCAATGGGTATTATTCTTTTTAAAAATGCGGCTAAGCCTTTCAAGTACACTGGCCGTTTCCGGATTCCGGACTGCCGTCAGGCTTTGCAAGGCAAACAGAATCTCATTTTGCTCACTCTCCGTTAAAACGGACTTATCCAGAACATACTCATCCAATAAAGCAATGCCCCCTCCCTTCCCCTGGCTTGTATAAAGAGGAATTCCCGCAGAGGACAGGATTTCGATATCCCTGTAAATTGTCCTTACAGACACTTCAAAATGCCCGGCCAGCTCTTTGGCGGTTAGGGATTTTTTGTCCAGCAAAAGGTAGATTATTTCAAACAATCGGTTTATCTGCATCGTATCACCTCACTTTTATTGTAACCTCCATAACCTGACAACCTCATGTCAAGTTATAGGGATTGCTTAATAATTTAAAGAGCATCACAAATCACTTGACATCGTAGTGTGAAAATGATAAATTTTATACACTACGATGTAGTGTGAAATCGTGGTTATACGACAATGCAGCGTGGAAATTGAAAAGTTTTACACACAACATCGCAGCATGAATCAAAAAAGTTTTACACACAACATCGCAGCGTGCAATTAAAAGTTTACACACTTTGATGTTGTGACAAACTGATAAGCCACACTATTACGCAGAGTAAAGAGAGGTTGACTGTTTTATGACCGCCAACGAAATCCGGCTTACAGATAATGAATGGGAAATTTACGAATGCCTGTGGGAAACCTCGCCCCTTACCCTTGTTCAAATTAGCAGGCGTTTTGCGGAGCGCACCGGGCTCACCCGCTCCACGGCTGAAACCATGGTTGCCCGAATGGAGAAAAAGGGCTTGTTCCGCGTGGTTTTCGGCGAGAAAGCCAAGCTATTCTATCCTTCTATTGCCCGTGAGGATGCCGTTAAAACGGAAACCCGCTCCTTTCTCGATAAAGTTTACGGGGGCAAGCCAGGGCTGCTTATAAATGCCATGGCTGAAAGTGAAAATTTTTCAGACGAGGAAATTGACCGGCTTTATCAGATATTGAAGGAAGCGAGGGAAAAGCGCAATGAGTGAATGGATTATCTCCTCCACAATCCTCCTGCTTCTTGTAATTGGACTAAGGTATGCCCTGGGGGGCAGATTAAATCCGGGCCTGCAGTATGCCTTATGGGGACTGGTGCTCCTTCGGCTTCTGCTGCCGATAAATTTAATGTCCAGTCCGGCAAGTGTATTAAATGCCTTTCCCTTTGCTGCCGAAGCCTCTGAAACGGTCTCAGCAGGCGCAAGCTTATCCAATAACCCAAAGGAGCCTATCCAGCCAAATCAAAGCAGGCCTGAAAGCTTCTTTAATATTCAATTTCCCGCAAATGATAAATTTAACATCTATTCCTATAGCCCAAAAGACCTTTTAACTCTCATCCTGGGTTTAGTGTGGCTTTCCGGGGCTGCCGCTTTTACCATTTGGTTCACGGCAGCCAACCTGTCCTTCTACAGGAAATTGAAGCGAACACGAAGGATAGTAGCCGGTAATCACACTCTGCCCGTATATAATGTGGAAGAACTGCCTTCACCCTGTGTTTTCGGTCTTTTTCGTCCGGCGGTCTATATCACTCCCGCCGCTTTAAAAAAAGCAACCACACTAAGCCATGTGCTGGCCCATGAGAAGGCCCATTTAAAACATGGGGACAACTGGTGGGCTCTTTTTCGGAGCATCGCCCTGGCCCTTCACTGGTACAATCCGCTGGTGTGGTGGGCTGCCGCCCTTTCAAGACGGGATGGCGAGCTGTGGGCTGATGCAAGTGCTATTAAGCAGCTCGGGGAAGACAGCCGTATGGATTACGGCGATACTCTTGTAAGCCTCATATCGCGAAGGACACATCCCAAGGATCTTTTCAGTACCGCCACTACGATGACTAACGGAAAGAGGGGCATTGTGGAGCGCATAAAGAGGATTGCCCATAAACCCAAAATGGCCTTAACCACCCTTGTCGCCGTTCTTCTTATGGCAGCTGTCGCCGTAGGCTGCACCTTTACAGGTGCTGCTGGCAGAAAGGGCGGTTCAACCCTGCAATACGTAACTCTAACCTCCAGAGAGCAGAGTATCGCAAGTATTTCAGGGGATTTTACTGCGTTGATGGAAATAGAATTCACTGATGAAATCGGTGGTATGGCACTGTATATTGAGCAATGGGCAAATGGCGAAAAGCTCGATTCGTCCTTGCTCATGAGCGGTGCCGCAAATGAACGGCTTAATCTTTATCTGACTTCCGATATCCTCAAGAACGAAGAACTCCGCTGGATCGGGGCGGAATGGAACATTATGTACGAGCAGCAGGGTACACGTGTGACAAACAGTCCCATAAATTACACTTTCCCCGACAATCATCAGGCCCTTGGCAGTTCTAGCAGAGCCTACGGGCAAGCGAGCGGTAAGAAGACAGCTTTAATTCCGGGGGAGGATTATATTCTTGCAGCCCGTTTTTTTGCCCTGACCGAAAGCAAGCTCGTTTCCGGCAGGACCTGCGAAGCAATCACCGAAGACGAAAGCCTTTTGAGCGATTTTGATTATGTAAACCTTATCCGGCTTGTACTTTACGCCACAGAGGAGGAGGCCCCAGCCGATACGGCTTTATTAGAGAATTAAGCTTTGTTTTAAGAAAGGTAATGTGAGATAAAAAGGGCGGCGTTTTTACATCAACGTCCGCCCTTTTATGCAGTTAGAGAGCCCCCCGCCTTATTATATTTGCATAAGTTTGGCAATAACGATGGCTACAATAATGGCAAAAACAAAATAGCTAAGTACAAATAAAAAATGTCTTTTCTGATTTTCCATAGAGACTCCTCCTTCCGTGCATACAAAAAGGGCATTATGCTTCAAAAGGTTTCCTCACCCCAGGAAAACCAATGTCCTTGAAAGCATAATGCCCAACACGTTGAATTTATTCAATTTTCGCTATCATATCATATGTACTGGCATGAAGCAAGAGCTTATGAACTTGGCTTTCTGCTTATAAAAGATGACCTAATAAGAGATATCGGCTGATAAGCTATCTGTTAACCATGCGCAGGTGCTCCGGTGAATACCGTTCACCGGAAACAGGGATGGAAGAAAGAAGGCTATCCAGCTTTGTAAGCTCGTCGGCAGACAGGGTTACATCCAGAGCGCTCCAGTTTTCCTCCAGGCGGCTGAGCTTCTTTGTACCGGGAATAGGGACGATCCATGGTTTTTGTGCCAGCAGCCATGCCAGAGCAAGCTGTGCGGGTGTTAAACCTTTTTCATCGGCAAAAGCCTTGACGGGCACCATAAGGGCCTGATTTGCCGCCAGGTTTTCCGGTATATTAAAACGAGGAATGGAATGCCGGACGTCATTTTCAGCAAAGACCGCGTCCTTTGTTACAGTGCCGGTTAAAAAGCCCTTTCCGAGAGGACTGAAGGGAACCAACCCGATGCCCAGTTCTTCCAAGACGGGCAGAATATCGTTCTCGGGATTGCGATACCACATGGAATACTCACTTTGCAGGGCAGTCACCGGGAAAACACTGTGAGCACGCCGGATCGTTTCGACTCCCGCTTCGGAAAGTCCCCAATTAAGTATTTTCCCTTCCCGGGCCAGCTCCTTCGCAGCTAGGGCAACCTCCTCTATGGGTACATCGGGGTCAACCCTATGCTGATAGTAAAGATCGATACGGTCTGTCCTCAGACGCTTAAGCGAGCCCTCCACAGCCTTGCGAATAGCCTTGGGACTGCTGTCCAGGCCTGACATCCTGCCGTTCTGAATATTCCAGCCAAATTTTGTCCCAATCACCACTTCATTGCGGAAAGGCTCGAGAGCCTCACCCACAAGCTCTTCATTTTTGTAAATGCCGTATATCTCGGAAGTGTCGAAAAACGTTACGCCCATCTCCACAGCCTTACGAATCAGAGTTATCATCCCGGCCTTATCCGGGAAGGGCGGATAGCTCTGGCTCATTCCCATACAGCCCAGACCGATGGCGGAAACCTTTAATTCCGCTTTTCCCAGTGTTCGTATTTTCATTGTTATCCTCCCCTTTTTACAGACACATCTTAAAGATGTTTTCCACGTCCTCAGGCGTCAAGGTCTTAAATCCCTTTAATACATCGCCGCCACAGGCTTTCCTGGCCATGAGATTAAAGTTTTTATCATCAATGCCGATTTCCGAAAGAGTGCTTTGAAGCCCCAGCTCCTTGAACAGAAAATCGCTTAAGGCTGCGATAGCCCGCTTTGCGCCTTCCATATCGGACAGCGCCCCATCTACGCCAAACACATTGACACCAAATTTCTTAAACTGGGGTGCGGTGAACTCATCCAGAATATACTCCATCCAGCGGGGAGTGAGAATGGCAAGGCCAAGGCCATGGGTAATGTCATAAAAAGCGGAGAGCTCATGCTCCATGGCGTGGCAGCTGGCAGCCTGGGATACTCCGGTTTGTAAAAATCCGTTCAGCGCCCACGAGGAAGCCCACATGAGGTTGGCCCGCGCTTCATAGTTTTCCGGCTCGTTTACGGCAATGGGCGCGTATTTGACAACAGTTTTTATGACCTCTTCCATCACGCGATCAATCATATCCATTTTTTCGGTAAAACTAAAATAAAAGACATCAAAAACGTGTGACAAAATATCGGCACTTCCGCAGGCAGTCTGAAAAGCATTTACAGTATAGGTGTGGACTGGGTTAAGGA
>JAFADM010000036.1 GCA_023424865.1 Bacillota bacterium
GGATGGGGTAAAGGCAAGAAGGTGTAAGTGATGCTAAAAAAACATTTTTCCACACTGTATCACCGTATTTTTTTTCTGACCGCTGTCTGTACGATAATCAGCCTTATTTTTTGCATATCCGTATCCTATACCGCTGTTAAATCCTCGGAAAGAAACCGTATTGAGGAGCACCTTTCCTCCACCGTCAATCATTACACTCAAAATATGGAGAGGGAGTTTTATTCTTTAATACAAATCAGCCAGCAATTGTTGCCCTATGGCGTGGTGGGACAGCTCATGGCAGCCTATATTGACGACGGCCTTAACGACAACCGTTATGCCATGGCAACTGAAATAGGCGAGCTCATCGTGGGCCTTAGCTTTTCTAATCCTAATGTGACGGATTTATTTTATTTCAGCCCTGAAAAGAAAAAGATTTATTTTTCCTCCCTATCCTCACGCTCCACGGTGGATTTAGGCTCGCTTCCAAAGCTCATGCAATCGAAAGAGCTTAATTTGCACGCGGTGCATCCTTCAGCAAGCGCGGCCTTAAGCAGCAATGTCATCTCCATTACAAGGCCGGTTGAGTTTCCCGACGGCAGAGAGATGATGATTTATGCCGAAGCCAAGTATTCCTATCTTGACGGGCTGGCATTTTCCGCCGAGAACGGCGCTTATCCCCTTTCCTTTTTGCAGGTATCCCAAAACGGTGAAATCATCTATTCGACGGTGGACGAGTTTCCGGTTGGCAGCGCTTTTGCCTTCACGGGAGAAAAAAGGAACGGCTATACCTGCGGCCTTACAAAGGATTACTTTATTGTCCAAACGGGCTCGCGTATGGGGTTTTATAATGCTTTGCTTTTACCCGTTGCCTTCTATCAGAAGGAATTGGACGAATGGATGGGGCAAATGGCGCTGCTTGTTTTGTTTTCGGTTGCCTTGTTTCTGCTTTCCTGCCTCATGATACGAAAGCTTATTTATAAGCCGCTCCATATTCTCAAGCTTGAGATTGACTCGGTTGGAATGGGAAATTTGCAGGCAACGGTTCAGAAAAGCGGCATACCCGAATTTGATCTTTTGTTTACGCAGTTTAACGGGATGAAGCTTAGAATCCAGCAGCTTATGGATGCTTCTGAAAAAGCCCAGCGAGAAAGACATAAGCATGAAATCGACAAGCTTTTGTACCAGATAAATCCTCATTTTTTAATGAATTCCCTTAATTCGGTGAATTGGATGGCTAAAATGCGCGGGCAGAAGGATATAGCCGATTTCATAACTCAATTGAATTATATCCTTGGGTATAGCATGGGAAAAACCGCCCCCGTTGCCACCCTGCGCACAGAGTTAAATGTTCTGGAGGCATACCTGAAATTCCAGAAAACCCGTTATAATTATGAATATATTCTGGACATTGAGGAGGGTACCTATCTTGACCAGCGTGCCGCGCGAATGTTTTTGCAGCCGCTGGCGGAAAATGCTCTCCACCACGGTATTGAGAAGGACGGGCTGTTGTCTATTTGCGTCTTTCATGATATTGAAAGGGCAATGACCGTCATCACCCTGGCCGACAACGGAAGAGGCCTGACCAGTGTGGAGCTGGAGCAGCTTCAGCAGCCCTTTTTCATAAAAGATGAGACTGCCCGTCCAAATGATCGCGGTATTGGCCTGAGATATGTGAGGTCTGTTTTAGAGTCTTTTTATGAGTCGAGGGCCATCATGACCATAAACAGCTCACCGGGAAAAGGAACAAAGATAACCCTGTTGTTTCCGTTGCTTTTATAAGTTGGCTTGGAGGTACGGGAGGTGTTAAGCCTGTGATAAGAGTATTGATTGTTGATGACGACGGTATCGCAAGAAAGGGAATTATTTCATCCTTTCCATGGTCCAATTATAATATGAAAGTCATAGGAGATGTACAAAACGGCGCCGAGGCCTTGTGCTTTTTAAAACAAAACACGGTTGAGCTTATCTTTGTTGATCTTGATATGCCGGTAATGGACGGCATCGAATTTATTTCAAGGAGCAAGGAAAGCTATAAGTACATCAATTATGTGGTGCTTACATTTCACGAAAGCTTCTCCCATGTGCAGCAGGCCCTGCGACTTGGCGCTGTGGATTATATTTCAAAAATGCAAATGGAAATGGAATCACCTGAGTATATCCTCAGCCGGGTCAATAACCGTTTGCTGGAGATGCAGCCGCAGAGTACGGTCAATACGTTTGAGGATACACCCCTGGCCGGTGACAGCCTGGAAGCCTGGAAGTCTGTTCAGGCCGAAATGGAAAGTATGTTCTGGTTATACCGTGATGTTGAATATAAATGTCTCAGAAGGCAGTTGGAGAAAATACAGGCGCCTTCCAGGGAAATGGAGCGCTTATTAATAAAAATAAGCCATATCGTATCGGCGGAGCTTGGCTGCGGAAGTCTGACCATGCCTGAGTTTGGTATGTCCTCATTAATGGAGTGCCTGGATCAATACAGGGAATTCGTGCGTGCTCAGTTGAGAAAAAGCACGGACAAATCCAGTATGGCCGTATGTATTATGCAGGCCATTGATTATATCGGATCGACCCTGGGAAATGCCATAAGTACTGAAAAAATGGCTAAAAAGGTCAGTATGAGCAGAAGTTATTTTTGTACTGTTTTCAAAAAATACACAGGAACCACCATTAACGAAATGATAAGAGAGATGCGAATGGATCATGCCGAAAAGCAACTGAGCCAAAGCCGGCTGCCCATACCGGAAATAGCGCAGCAGGTAGGCTATGAGGATGCGAATTATTTTACAAAGCTTTTCTATGAATGCAAGGGTGTCACTCCCAGCGAATTCCGGAGACGCGCGCCCGCACCCTTCAGCAACTTATCAAGCTGAAGCAGCGCGTCCGGAACAAGAATGACTTTGGTACCCGGATTATACATACTTTATGAAAATTCATTTGTATAATATAGACAAATAGGCATTGACAATGGACTTGTAAATATGATAATCTTTATATAGTTAACCGGTTAACTAAAATCTCTCACCGACATAAGCCAGCAGTCATCCATTCAAGCTAATCACATCATGTAAATTAAAGCATAGGCGGTTCCAATGAAAAAACGTTATACAATAAGAGATATAGCACAGAGAGCGGGAGTATCCGTCGCTACGGTTTCAAATGTCATTAACGGCATACAGAAGGTGTCGGAGGAAACAAAGCAGGTTGTTATTGAAACCATGGCCGTACTTGATTATCAGCCGAATCTTGTCGCACGAAGCCTCTCGAAAAACCGCTCGGACATGATTGGGCTTTTGCTGCCCATTACAGACGAAGGTGGGGATGCCAGCCTGCTTTTGCGTGATAACCCCTTCTACGGCGAATTTATAAGCGGTGTGGAAAACATGGCAACCAAAATGGGGTATGATGTACTTATTCGAGGTATTCGACCGGGTGAAAGCTGCCGGGATTGGATTGTCAAGCGCAATCTTGACGCCGCGATTTTCGTAGGCAACTACACGGCCGTCATATCCTCTGAAATGCGCGAGCTGAATAGCCGTCTTGTCCTGGTAGATGCATACGACGAGGGTGTAAAGCAGCATCCCAGTGTTGGAATAGATGACCGGCACGGGGGCTATCTGGCAACCAGGCATCTTCTGGATTTAGGGCATCGCTCCATCGCTTTTGCCGCATCCAATATTATGGTTGACGGGGCCATTTACCGCAGGTTTCAAGGCTATAAGGCCGCTATGGCCGAATATGGCATTACACAGCTGAACCATCTGATTAAGCAGGATACGCTTAATTTTGAAGGCGGGTACCGTATGGGAAGATGGCTCCTGGAGCAAACAGATAAAATCAGCGCGGTTTTCGCTTCGGCCGACACGGTTGCCTTCGGTATCATGAAGGCCTTGTTTGAAAAGGGGGTACGGATACCCGAGCAACTGTCCATTGTAGGCTTTGACGACACAAAGGCGTGCGAGTACTCCAACCCCGCGCTGACCTCCATACGTCAGCCTATTTACCAAAAGGGCATGTCCGCTGCTGAAACGGTTATAACGGCTATTGAGCAGCCACCGGCAAAAATGGCAAAAATTCAGTTTCCGGTTGAACTTATTCAACGCCATTCAACACAAAAATACTCTGTTAGGAAGTGAGCCTATGAATAAAGCGGCTGTTTTTCATCGTACCTATTCCGAATACAGCTTTGCAATTTCAACAACTAAGGTTGTATTGCGCCTGCGCGCCGCCAAAGGTGATTTGACCCGGTGTACGGTATTTTACGGTGATCGGATGGATCCCCATACTCCCATACCTGTAACTGCCTGTGAAATGCAGTGCAAGTACAGCGACGCCTTATTTGACTATTATGAAGCGGTAATTTCCCCGGGTGTAACGCGGCTGTGCTACTTTTTTCAGCTCTTTGACCAAAATACGTCTGTGTTTTATTACAATGACGGTTTTTTTGAGAAACCGGATTTAAACCGTCAGCTCTATTACAATTTTCATTATATTCGCAAGGAAGATATCCCGGATGTGCCGGATTGGGCCAGAGGATCCGTTGTCTATCAAATATATCCGGACAGCTTTGCGTCGGAATATCGCAGAATTTCCGGCCAGGCTGCCAGTGAGCGCCAGGATGACGGGAATGTAAGCCGTTCCCTTTATGGCGGAACACTAAAGGGGATTTATGAAAACGTGGATTATTTTGTAGCTTTGGGAATAGATTGCCTGTATCTCACTCCTGTTTTTCGTTCCTCAAGCTGGCATAAATATGATACCGCGGACTATTTTGACATAGACCCCTGCCTTGGCACGAAGGAGGATTTGCGCAAGCTTGTGTCCATTTGCCACCATCATGGTATACGCGTCATTCTGGACGGTGTGTTCAATCATTCGGGCCCGGCGTTTTTTGCCTTCCGCGATCTTTTGGATAAGGGGGAAAGCTCTTCTTATCGCGATTGGTTTTTTCCTGAAAGCTTTCCTGTTGTTAACGGTCAAAACCCAAATTATGAATGTTTCGCCTATGTCGGTGACATGCCCAAGCTTAACACCGGCAACCCGGAGGTGCTTGACTACTTTATCTCTGTGGGCAAGTACTGGATAGAGGAGTTTGACATTGACGGCTGGAGGCTTGATGTGGCAAATGAGGTGGATCAGCCTTTTTGGAGAAAATTCAGGGAGGCAATAAAGCCCGTCAAGCAGGACGCTCTCCTCATTGCTGAGATCTGGGATGACGCACGTGCTTTTCTTGGCGGTGATCAATTTGATTCCGCTATGAACTATAATCTTTATTTCGCATGTATTGAGTTTTTCGCAAAAGGCAGTATAATGCCACAGGCTTTTTCAGACAGGGTAGAGTACCTGTTGATTCGCTACAAAAGCCAAATCCAGCAGCTGCAACTGAATTTAATTGGAAGCCATGATGTTCCCCGCTTCCTGTCTCTTGCGGGAGATGATAAACGTAAGCTGATTTTAGCGGCGCTTTTTCTTATGACACATGTTGGCATACCCATGCTGTATTACGGTGATGAGAAGGGGCTTGGCGGCCTGGAAGAACGGGATTATCGCAGGCCTATGCTTTGGGACGGCCTGGAAGCACCTCTTCTTTCCGTTTACCGCCGCCTTATCCTTTTGCGAAAGCAGTGTATGGACGCTATGCTGGGAGAATATAGCGTACTCTTTGCCGATGATAGCTGCTATGCTTATGAGCGGCGAGGTGAGGTTCATTCGGTTGTGGTTTTACTCAATAATTCAGACCAAACGCTTGAGCGCAGGGTGCCCGTAAAGGGGCAAACCGCATCCGATTTTATGTCCGGGCAGGCCTACCCTGTGGAAAAGCAATTGGCAGCCGTGAAGCTTCAAGCCTATTCAGGCGCCGTTATTGTAAATTAATTTTTTTTGTCGTAAGGTTAACCGGTTAACAATAAGGAAAGCTAAGGGATTTATTTTAAAGGCAAGCAGCCAAGCTGCTTTATTATGTTTAAGCAGGAGGAGGAAAAAATGAAAGCTCAATACGGAAAGATTACGGTTCCCTTGTTAATCATCCTTATGCTGACTACCATGCTGACAGCCTGTACTCAATCAAACCAAACCGATTTATCTGAAACACCTTCAAGCCCAGCGGCTACTGCCGATAATAGCGAGGACGCCTGGCAACAGGCCGCGACGACTGCCTTTGCCCCTTATCCTGAAACAGTGGCATTTACTGTCGGAAGAACGGCCGGTAATTATTCGGCTCTGGCAGGGAGCCCTTATGAAAAGGATAACGACGACAATGATGCCGTTACCCGCTTTATGGAGCACGAGCTTAACCTGGATATCTCAAATAAGTTTGTAGCCGTCGATGGCGACGACTATCAGCAAAAGGTATCCATGGCCATTGTCAGCCGGGATATTCCGGATGTAATGTCCGTAGGCGACTATGCTACCTTGAAGGAGCTGTATGAAAATAATCTGATTGAGGATTTAACCGACGCTTATACCTATTGCGCTTCCGATAATATGCGGGCGATTTACGATTCCTATGACGGGAGAGCTCTTGAGGCCGCAACCTTCGGAGGAAGGCTGATGGCCCTTCCGTCCTGCAATATTTCTCATGGTTTTGAAATGCTTTATCTTCGAAAGGATTGGATGGATAAGCTGGGCCTTAAAGAACCCAAAACTCTGGAGGAGGTGGCCTTCATTCTAAATGAATTTATTACAAGGGATCCGGGTGAAAATGGTTCCGGAAACACCATTGGCCTGGTGGCCCTGCCGGACGCTTACGGGGGCGGAACCGGAGGATTTAAATTTAACGCTATTTTCAACTCCGGATTTGAGGCTTTCCCCGAATACTGGATTGAAAAGAACGGCAAGGTTACCTATGGAAGCATTGAGCCGGAGGTGAAAAATGCCCTGGCCTTATTATCCGATTGGTATGGCAAGGGACTCATTGATCCGCAATTTCTGGTTCGGGATTGGAATTCGGCCAGCAGTGTCGTCGCCAATGGACAAAGCGGAAGCCTTTTTGCACCGTGGTGGGCGTATGACAGTATGCTTAATGCCAACTATAAGCTGGATTCTCAAGCTGAATGGATTCCCTATGCGGTCCCTGCCGATAAGGATGGTAAAGTGGTTCAGGTCAACAGCCAGGCAGCGCTTAGCTATGTTGTCGTTCGCAAGGGTTTTGAGCATCCGGAGGTGTTGTTGAAAATAACAGCTCTCCTTGACGCGGCACATAAGGATCCGGGTTTTAGTGAAGGCAGAGAAAACGACGCGTATATGGAAGCCTTGCTCTATTACCACGAACGCAATGTTTCCGTTGCTCCTCCAAATGCTTCCACCGACTTTTACAATGCCCTTGAGATAAGCTACAAGCAAATCAGCGACGCGCTGAAAACAAAAGACACCAGCCAGATGACCACACAAATTAAGGGCTTTTACGAGCTGGCGCAGGCTTATGCCGATAAGCTGGGTAAAGGAGAGCCGCCGCTGCCGGAGGAATATTCCGCTTATAACAGCCGTATCGTGGGCTGCGGCATGCTGGCCGGCACAACCGTCCGAGAGGTAACTCCGGTATTCTTCACCGGAATGCAGACAACTGAAAGTATGAAGCTAAGATGGGAAACCCTTTCAAGAATGGAAGAAGAAACCTTGCTTAAAATCATCGTCGGAGAAAAACCCCTTGATGCCTTTGACACCTTCGTAAAGGAATGGCGCGCAGCAGGCGGCGATCAGATTATCAAAGAAGTGCAGGAACTGGTTGACGCACGTTAACTAAAGTGGCCGGGCGGCTTTAAAAGAAGGTGGGGTAACACATGGAAAAATTAATGCGGCACCGGAGCAAGCAGCGCAATCCTATGGTATATCATATCATGCTGCTGCCGGGGATGGCGTTTCTGCTTGTATTCTCCTTCATTCCCATGATAGGAATTGTTATCGCTTTTCAGGATTTTGTACCTGCCGGTGGGATCTTCGGATCCCGCTGGGTTGGTCTGGAAAATTTTAAATTTATGTTTTTAATACCTGACGGCAAGCAGGTTTTCATCAATACGCTGGTCATAGCCGTTTCAAAAATAGTGCTCAGTATGCTGGTAAGCATTGTTTTCGCACTTTTGCTCAATGAAATAAGGCATATTGGTTATAAACGCGCAGTACAAACAATTGTTTATCTTCCGAATTTTCTTTCCTGGGTTGTGCTGGCCCCTGTTGTGCTTGGTATTTTTGATTATTACGGCCCCCTGGCATCCCTTTTTCGTTATTTTGGGCATGAGCCTGCTCTCTTTCTTGCCAGCAATGCCTGGTTTCGTCCGATTATTGTTTTTTCAGACGTCTGGAAGGGCTTTGGCTATGGAGCCATTGTCTATCTGGCCTCCCTTACCTCTATTGATCCCGGGTTGTATGAAGCGGCGGCAATTGATGGAGCAGGCCGCTGGAAACGTCTGCTCAATATAACGCTTCCCGGACTGGCGCCGACAATTGTGCTGCTTTCGGTTATGAATCTGGCCAATATTCTCAATGCGGGCTTTGATCAGATTTTTAATCTGTATAACCCAATGGTGTATGAAACCGGAGATATTATTGACACCTATGTCTACCGGGTGGGCATGGTGCAGCGGAATTACAGTCTTGGCACCGCAGTGGGTCTGCTCAAGTCGGTGCTTTCCTTTATACTGATTCTTTCTTCAAATGAGCTGGCTAAGAAATTAACTGACAGAAGGATTTTTTAAAGGAGAAAAACAACTATGGTCAGTAAGCATACACCTGGGACAATTATTGCAGACTTGCTCATTGGGCTGGTAGTGGGTTTGATGACATTAAGCTGCCTATTGCCGCTTTTGAATATGCTGGCGGTTTCCTTCAGCAGCAGCGAGGCCGCAACAGCCAATCTTGTGGGACTCTGGCCCAGAGATTTTACGGTTGCTTCGTACAATAAGCTGTTAAAGGATACTCAATTTGGCCGCTCCTTCGGCATTTCGGCTTTGAGAGCTTTTGCAGGCACAGCTCTAAGTGTGATTTTAGTACTTCTTATGGCTTACCCGCTGTCTAAAAGCAAAAGGGAGTTTCGATCTCAGCCTGTTTATATGAATCTGGTCATTTTTTCAATGCTGTTCAATGGCGGACTTATCCCGACCTATATTGTCGTTTTTAAGCTGGGACTGGTTAATACCTTTTGGTCTCTGATACTCCCCGGCGCGGTATCCTCATGGAATGTCATTTTAATGATGAATGCCTTCCGTGCCGCTCCAAAATCTCTTGAAGAATCAGCGCTCATAGATGGTGCGACACAATGGTCTATTCTGTTTAAAATTTATCTTCCCGTATGCCTGCCCACTTTTGCGATGATTGCTCTTTTCTCTGTGGTTGGGCATTGGAATGACTACTTCAGCGGCCTTATCTATATTACTCAGGTAAAAAACTACCCCCTGCAAACCTATATTCAACAGCTTAATGTGGATGTGACAAGAATTAGCGATCCACAAAAAATGATCGAATTTATGAAAATTTCCACACGCACGCTTAACAGCGCGAAAATTGTGGTCGCAACCGTACCGCTTTTAGTAATCTATCCGTTTTTGCAGCGGTATTTTGTCACCGGGATCGTGGTCGGTTCTGTAAAAGAATAGAAATGAACGGTTAAGGATGATTACCAGCCAATACATGGAGGTGATGCGCCAGATTATTTTGACCTGTAGACAAAAGGAATCAGTAATGAGTGTTAAGGAGGTTGGAAAAATGAAAAATACATCATTAAAAAGGGTATTTGCAGGGCTGTTTGCGTTTGCGATGCTGTTATCCGTAATCTTTACCGTTCCCCTGCAGGCCCAGCAGACCTCGGAAAATCTGGGGCCGATTACTTCAAAGGATGTCATCTATCAAATCATTACCGACAGGTTTTATGATGGCGATACGTCAAACAATATACCAAGCGGATTTGATCAATCCCTTTTTGACGGTTCCGGCGAAGACATTCGCCTGTACCAGGGGGGAGACTGGCAGGGGATAATCGACAAAATTCCATACCTTAAAGCCATGGGTATAACGGCGGTTTGGATCTCCGCTCCCTACGAGAACAGGGATACGGCCACCTCGGACGGGTGGACCAGCTATCACGGCTACCATGCCAGCAATTATTTCGCAACCAATAAGCATTTTGGTACTATGGCGGATTTTCAGGAGCTGCAGCAGGCCTTGAATGATGCCGGTATCAAGCTGGCCATTGATTTTGTCACTAATCATACCAGTGACAGCAGAATTGACGGCAAGCTTTATGAGCCGGACAAGGACAGCTCCGGCAGCTATGCTTTTGATTCCCAGGGAGAGCCGGTGGACTATAACGGCGATGGTATCATCAGAAATTTGGTGGCTGATCCCAATAATGATCTTAACGGATGGTTCCATCATCTTGGGGACCGTGGTACAGACGGTTCCGTTTTTGGATATCGCTTCAAGGAACTTGCCTATCTGGCTGATTTTTCACAGGAAAATGCATCCGTTGCAAGCTATTTGGAAAATGCGCTTAAATTCTGGACAGAAAAAGGTATTAATGGTATCCGGCATGATGCCACGCTTCATCTGAATCCCGCATTTGTTAAAAATGCCAGGGATGCCGTTGATTCTGCAACCTCGGGGCCGGTGACACATTTCGGCGAATTTTTTATCGGAAAACCCGATCCCAAATATGCCGAATACACCAGCTTCCCTGAACGCACCGGTGTCAACAATCTGGATTTTGAGTTTTATAATACGGTAAACCGGGTATTTGGCAGCTTCTCATTGGATATGACCGAATTTGCCAATATGCTCGTTTATACGGATAATGACTATGTCTACGAGAATCAAACCGTTACGTTTATTGATAACCATGATGTCACCCGCTTCCGTTATATTCAGCCCAATGATAAGCCGTTTCATGCTGCCATAGCTGCTTTAATGACATCCAGGGGCGTACCCAACATTTATTACGGCACGGAGCAATACCTGAGTGCCTCGGACAGCGGCGCAGGACGATTATTCATGCAGGTTGAATCCGATTTTGCTTCTACAACGGCTACAACCCTTATTAAAAGCCTTTCCGACCTGCGCGGGGATAATGACGCCCTGGCCTATGGTACGACGGAGATACTCTATTCTTCGACCGACGCAGTCGTTTATAAGAGGCAATTTTTTGATAAGCAGGTTATCGTTGCAATTAACCGGCAGCCGGATCAATCCCGTACCGTTCCGGACCTTGCGACAACGCTTCCCTCCGGGACCTATGCCGATGTGCTAAGCGGATTGCTGTACGGAAAAAGCGCGAATGTTTCTAACGGAAAAATTCAAAGCTTTACATTAAATGGCGGAGAAGTTTCCGTATGGTCCTACAATCCCCAGATGGACGCTTCCTCACCTTGCATAGGCGATGTTATATCCACCATGGGACGCGCGGGCAATACCGTGTACATTTATGGCCAGGGCCTGGGAGGAGCGGCGGAAGTTAAATTTGGCACTGTTAATGGGACCGTTGTTTCATCTTCCGATACCATGATTGAAGCCCTCGTTCCTGCAGGCGCACAACCGGGAGAAAACAAGATCACCGTCGTAAAAGGCGGCAAGGTGAGCAATGCATTTACGTATACGGTGCTTTCAGGCGATCCTAACCAGGTAATATTCCATGTAAATGCGTCAACCAATTATGGCGAAAACATTTATATAGTCGGCTCGATACCCGAGCTGGGATCCTGGGATCCGAAAAAAAGCACCGAGGCAATGATTAATCCGGAATATCCTCATTGGTTCCTGCATGTAAGTGTTCCGGCGGGTACCACCTTTGAATTTAAGTTTATCAAGAAGGATGCTCAGGGGAATGTCACCTGGGAGGGAGGAAGCAACAGGGTCTTTACCTCCTCGCCGGATTCTTCGGGAACTCTGGACACACCCATGTATTACTGGCAGTAAAGTCATTGTTAATAAATATACTTCAGTTCAAATCTTAACCGTTCATTGGACTTTTAATTGTAAAAGGGCCGTGGGCTTACAAGCCCATGGCCCTTTTTGAAGGGCGCGCCCGTCCCATCTGTTAACGGGGTAGAGCCCTGGAATCTGCCCGCTGGACTGGAGGAACAGGGAGTTGATTATTCTTTTACAGATAGCTGCTTAAAAGCAATGATCCAATATCCTCCAAAAGGGTAAGCGCGCCATCGTAGCCTGCATAGGAGCGGTTAAGCACCATGCGCTCCAGTAAGGGAGCCGAAAGGGGAAGAAAATGAGCGTTAACCTGCTGGCTGAAGGTTTTTTCCCAGCCGCTGCCCAGAATTAAGGGCTTTCCCCGAAAGCCCTGCTCCCGGATAAGCTGCTGGGCTGTGCCGCTGCTTTGAACAAATTCCACCTTAACCTCAAGGGAGCTTTCCACCTTTTCAAATTCCGCTTTCACCGGCGGCCTGAAAGCCTCCGGCGTATCGTCGGTCACAAACTGGGTTTCCGGGATAAGGCCCATATCGTTTACAAGAAACCTTGTAAGCCCCAGGGAGTAGAAGCTGTCGGCAATGGTGTAGAACCGGGAGGGAAGCAGCCGGGTTTTGATAAGATCATCGGAAGCCCGCTCAATAAAGTAATAGTAATCCCTTTCATGGCGGGCAATCACCTCCTCGACAGCCTTGCCGGGGATTTGGGCGTACTCGCCCACCCTTCTTAGAAACCGGCTCGTTTCCGTGGGCCCCACGGGAAAAACAGGATAATGGAGATAGGGGGTTCCAAATTTTTCCTTTAGACCAATTACATTTTTCAATCCGGCCCAGGGTGAAACAAGGAGGTTGAAGGCGGCCTCCGGTACGCGGTTAAGCTGCCCGATGCCCCCTTCCGGCCCGAACACCAGGTTGGGAATGAGCCCGATTTCCCGGAGGAGGGAGGCTATGGCCCTTAAGTCGCCCGCCCAAAATGAATTGAAATAGGGAATAGGCGCCCAGAGGTTTACCAGCCGGGGATTTATGTTCCCCTGTTTTGTGAGGTATTGGTCAATGATGGCGTCCACTACCAGCTCATGGCCCAGGATATTGCTCCCCTTGAACCCTGCCGTTTCGGCCACAATAACCGGTTTGCCGCTATGGGAAAACCGGGAAACCACCTCCCGGACGTCGTCCCCCACAATTTCGGCGGAGCAACCCGTCAGTACCACAAAAAGATCGCCGTCATAAATTTTAAGAGCGTTTTCAATGGTTTCCGAAAGGCGCCGATCTCCTCCGAAAATCACCTCCTGCTGGCCGATGTTTGTGCAGGGGAGACTATGGGGGGAGATATAGCCGGAACCCTGGCAGCCGTTTAAATTGCCCAGTCCGGCATCCAGCTTTGCACCACAGCCGGGCCCGGCGTGGAGGATGGGAACAGCCCTTTCAATGGCCAGAACCGTTTCAAAGGCTCCCAGAGCGCACACATAGCGCGGCTTTTCAATATAGCTTACCATGGCTTTACACCTCCTTTGCCAGATTAAAGGCATTTTGGGAAAGCCACCACCGGCTGTAGGGAAGCCGGGTATGGGATGAAAACTTTCTTTCAAAATTACGGTTGGCCAGAATATCTGTTATGGCATGGCCGAAGCTGATTAACCCGTCATAGCCAAAGGCGGTATATTCGTCCAGGATGGCAAAGGCGGGAATCCCCAGTTTCATGGTAATGCTTGCATTGCTGGGATGGCGATAGAAATAAATATCCGGCTTCAGCTTACTGAGAAGGTTGGCCACCTCCACATACTGGTGATCACAGACATTGACAGGCAGACCCGGCGAGTGCTCTTGAAGATAAGCAAGGGATTCGGGCACGCTGTTATGATCGTACCGGGGATCAAAGTGCCAGGCAGCGGTGTGAAGCACCTCCATACCCAGTTCCTGGAGCACTCTTGTGAAATTGAGGGCAAAGCTGGGCCCCATGCCCACCACCGCCCGGGTTCCTTCAAGCTGGGCCCTTATTGCAGCCAGCTTTTTCAGGGCCTCGGGCCGGGACTCCTCAATATAGGCCTCAACCTCCCCTTCCTTGTGGAGCACCCGGCCAAATTCCCGCAGCCAGGCCTCAAAGCCTGCAATTCCATGGGGCTGCATGGCTTTGACATAGGGGACATTGTAAAGCTGCTCAAGGCCGTTGCCCATATAAGTGCCCAGGGTTCCGCAAATGCTTACGGTAGCGGCGGATTCGGACAGGCGGGAAAGCTGCTCCACCGTGCAATAGCCGGTAATGAACAGGGGCTCCACGCCAAACCGGCGGAAAAAATCCGTAAGGGACTTTTTGGAGCTGGCACGGAAGTTTACCACATTCACCACATTGGTCTTTCTTTGGGGAGGCTTCGTAATTCCGGTCAAGATGGCATGGAAGGCGGCGTCAAAGCCGGAGGCCCATATCTTGGACTTAAACCCCTCACAGGAGACGTATATGACGGGAATTTGAAGCTCCTCTGCAAGCTCGTCGGTGACGCTTTCAATGTCCTCCCCGATGATGGCGGAGGTGCAGGAGGACGTGACAAAAATCGCTTTGGGCTGTCTTTGTTCATAGGCGGAGCGAATGGTATCCCTGAGCTTTTCGGGAGCGCCGAAAATGGTGTCCTGCTCCGTCATATTGGTGCTGTAAATAGCCACATCCGTGTGTGGAATTCCCTGAAAATACTCGCCCCATTTCCGGGCATTATTGGCTCCCATGGCGTCGGAGGCACAACCCACAGGCGCATGGTTTACAATGGCGGCGTCCAAAATGGTGCTCAAATACCCCTGGGCGCAGCCTGCCATACAGGAGCTGTTTTCACTGAAGCATTTTCTCTGGCCCTTCAAGCCGCAGGAGGCGGCAGCACCTGAAAGCTCGCTGACGGTTCCCTGAAATCCGCTGATGGAACGAAGACGGTCTTCACGTATCTGGACCTCCGCACTGTTAAAATTAATTGACACCGGTCATACCTCCTTTTGGCGAATATATTTGAAAGCATCCTGGCTGTACCAGCTGTCCCTGTAGGGAAGCTTGACATGCTTATACAAATTTTGGTTGAAGGATGCATTTTTAAGAATGCGCGTAAGCCTCCTGGCAATCTCAAAGGCCCCCGAGTAGCCCATATAGTTGACGGAAACCATGAAAACGGGAAAGACAGGCACACCGTGACGGCCTGCCCAGCCGTTTAAGCCCACATGGCCCACATAGAGATCGGGCTTGAGCTTTTCCAGCAAATTGGCCTGCTCAAAGGGCTGGCCCGTGGCGGCGCTAAAGGTGGCGGCCTCCTCCTCCGGAAAATTCTCCAAAAGCAGATCCGCAAAGGGATCGTAATGATAGCCCTTCATCCCCACGATTTCCATTTCCAGATCATCCCGGAGGAAGTGGGCGGTAGCCAATACACGGATTTCGCCGCCCGCTATGTATACCCGCTTGCCCTTCAGGGCCTGTTTATAGGGAGCAAGGGCCTTTTTAAGCTTCTGCTCCTCCTGGTTTATTATTTGCTCCGCCAGATCCTCCAAACCGAAAAAGGCCGCGATATCCGTCACCCAGCGCCGGGTATTGGAAAGGCCTATGGGAATGGTTCGAATAAGGTAGGGAAGGCCGTAGAGCTTTTCCAGATGACCCAAAAAGTAATCGTCATGGGTTGCGCAGATGCTTACATTCAGCGCGGCTTCCCCAATATCCTCAAACTGGTCGGGGCGGGAATAGCAGGGATACATGCGCACCGTGAGCCCCAGCGCGTTTAACAGCCGTATAAGCTCCAGCTCGTCCTGGCGGCTCATGGAGGAAACATTAAAAACATTAACGGTACGGCTGATGCGAAGCTTCTCCTTTAAATCCTCCAGCTCGTCGGGGATGAGGGGAAGAAGATCCTCCCGGCGTTTTTCAAGAAGGCCTCTTAAAATGCCGTGATAAACCGAATCATAGGCAGAGGCCATGATTTTGGAGCGGATACCCTCACAGTGAATAAGAACCAGCTTGGCCCGAATTTCATCCTTCAGGGAAAGAAGGAGAGTGTCGATATCATCACCGATGATGGCCGGAACACAGGTGTTGGCAATGAGAATGGCCTCGGGCCGGAATTCCTTTTCCGCAAAGCGAATGGCCTGGGCCAGCTTCTCTTCCCCTCCCGAGATAACATCCGCCTCATCCAGGTTGGTGCTTATCCACACAAGCCCGAAGGCACCGGGATCCCGCTGCCGCTGCACAACCCGGGTGGTGCCCGCGCTTAAGATATTGGCGCTGCCGCAGCCCGGCGGGCCATGGACGATAATAACCGATCGAATGATGGTATTAATAATGGCGGAGCTTAAAAAAAGCTGACACCCCTGGGTTTGGGCAAAGCTTCTGTCGGCGTTTTTAAGACATCCGCAGCCTGCCTTCTGCTTAAGGGAGCAAAGGCTTCCGCCGAATGCGTTGCAGGCATTGAGCCTGTCTTCCCGCTTGGGCGGCTCCTTGGCATGAATGTAGTCGTATTCCAGATTGAACATGGCAGAAACCTCCTTCTAACGTAAAGAAACCAGCGCGCTTAAAAGATCCTCAACAAGGGACAAGGCACCCTCATAACAGGCATAGCCCCTGTTTAGCACCACCCGGTTGGTGACGGGATAGCAAACGCAAAGAATGGGGGTATTGATATCCAGGGCCAGATCCCACTCAAAGGAACTGCCGAGCAGTACGGCGGAGCTTAAATTTTCGTAATAGGGTTCATTCCGATCCGCAGGCCAGTGGCGCCGTATTTGGGGTAGTATGGCAGAGGCATCCGGATTGAAAACAATTTCAGGCTTGAGTCCTGTTACCGTTTCATCAAAACGCTTTAAAACCTTTTCTTTTTCATTCTCGAGAAGGGGATCAGTAATGATGGCAAGCTCCGGAAGCCACCCTAAGTCGTCGGCCACAAACCGGCTGAGGGCCGGGGTATAATTGGCGTCACCCACAATAATGGCGTGGCGCTGAAGATCGTAATCGTTATAAAGATCTGAAAGGCGTACCAGGTAATTGTAATAGCTCTTCTTCCCGTCGGCCTTAACTCTGTCGGACACCTCAGCCTCAAGGCTCAGGGCATCGGCCACTTGGTCAATAAAGCGGTCCGTGCTGTGTGCGCCTATGGGGAGGCTTAGCGTTATATAAGGTGTCCCATGAACTTCTCTAAAGGTTTCGGCTGCGCCTATACCGTAAGTGTCGGACAGAACAATGTTGAGAGAAGCATTTCCGCAGTTTTTAAGATCCTCCAGGGTTTCATCCTCGCCAAAGAAGGTATTGGCCTTTATACCCAGCCGTGAGAGAAGCTTTTTCAAATGCCGGAGGTTTCCCTGCCAGAATACGTCATGGGCCGGTACTAGCCCCCACAGGTTCACTATCGTTGGACTTTTGTCCTCCCTAATGGTCACATATTCCTTGAAAAGCGCTTGTAAAACGAGGTCGTAGCCTTTATAGGCATTTCCCTTAAAGCCTCCTGTTTGGGCGGCCAGAAGTACGGCTCCTTCCACCGGGATACTCCGGGCTGTTGCTGTAATATCATCTCCAATCATCTCTACCATACAGCCTGAGACAACAAAATAGAGGTCCCCGTCGATAAGCTCGATGGTTTTCTCAATTTGCTCGGTAAGGCGGTCTTCCCCGCCAAATACAATTTCCTTTTCACAGATGTTGGAGCTGGAAAGTGCGGTTCCTCCGCAGTAGCCGCTTCCCATGTAGCCCGAACCGCCGTTTATGGCATAGGACAGGTTCAGTCCGCAGCCGGGGGCGGAATGGAGGATGGGAACAGTACGCGGCAGTGCGTTGAGTGTGGCAATGGCGCCTCCCAACGCACAGGAAAATTTCGGTCGATCCACGATTTGACCCATGATTTCACCTCGAATGTAAAAGTAAGCAAAGTAAAAATAAGTATGGAAAATGCTTTAGGTTCGGTGTTGTGAAGTACCGAAGGAAGAGGGTCTTTTCATAAGTGTAAAAGCCTGGGCTTCGGTGCTTGATTTGTAATACATAGTATTAATATATGTTAAGTATTTTCACTATAGCATGCCGCCTCACCAAAGTCAAATGTAAGTGAAAGCCACGGAATTTTAGCAATTGGTAGTATAAAAAGTTTAATTTAAAAAGGTATTGACAGCCTAAAAACCATTGATTATAATGAGCCGTATAAAACATATATGTTAAATATGTTATATTGAAGATACAGCTCCCGCCAATGACAGTTCAGCTTAGACATAAGTACAAACGAAAAAAATCAGAGACTATAGCAATCCCTGCATGCCTAATGCGGCAATTACTAAAAAAGGGCTCTATAAACGAATAAGGAGAACACCCATGGCCCACATTCATTCACGGAACAACAGCAAAAACAACCATTCATTCTGTTCATGTCGTCAGAACGGTGCATGTCTCTGTTCCGAAAAGGACAGCATTTCCCTGGGCGCCGCTGCGTCCTTTAAAAGTCTTACCTGTCCTGCCTGTCGATCTAAAAACTAAAGCTGCCCTATTGACGCTTAAATGAGGTGTTCCTGCAAAGCCGGAGCCTTCTTCGGCAAGGCGTACAATGCCAGGAAATGAACTTTATTGCCTGTCTGTTTAAATTCGTAGTTAAGAAATAGAAAAGGTGCATTCCATGCAAAACAGAAAAGAGAGGGGAATTATAATGAAACAGAAAAAGCATTCATTGAAAACCACTGTTGCCGCATTAACCCTTGCTGCCCTGACTATTGCCCTGGCGGGCTGCGGCCAAGCCAATGTAAGCTCCGGAAACAGTGCCACGCCCACACCGGCTTCGCCAAGCCCCAGCACATCGGCTACAGCCACGCCGGAGGCTACTCCCGCGGCAAGCGGAGGCATCAGGCAGGGAGGGGAATTGGTGGCCGCCTATTCCACCGAACCAACCACCTGGGATCCTTATCTCAGTGAAGGGGCGGATGTCCGAAGCCTGTTGTTTAATGTCTATGAAGGCCTGGTAAAGCCCAACTCCAAGGGTGAGCTGGTACCGGCCGTTGCCGAAGCCTACACGATTTCTCCGGATGCGACAAAATACACCTTTACCTTGAGAAAAGACATTAAGTTCTCCGATGGACGGCCTGTTACTACAGGAGATATCAAATATTCTCTGGATCGTGCCAGGGAGCTTCAGCTATCCAGTGCGTTAAAGAGCATATCCGAAATTGAAGCCGTCAGTGACACAGAGGTCGTGATCACTCTTGCGGCTGCGGATGTGGATTTTCTGCCCTACCTGACCCTGGCCATTCTCCCCGAAGGCGTTGATCTGGCCGCAAAGCCTCTTGGAACCGGCCCTTTCACTCTGGAATCCTACGCAACGGAGGAGGAGATTGTGCTTGTTCGGAATACGAATTACTGGCAGGAAGGCCGTCCCTATCTTGACAAGGTTACGCTTAAGAAAACGGCGGATACCGACGCAAGCTTACTGGCCCTGCAGGCAGGCACTATTGATATCAGCTCCGTAACCCAGACCAATTATGAGCAGGTGGATAAGAGCAAATTTAACTTTACCCAGAGGAAATCCGCTTCCGTACAGCAGTTTAACCTGAATAACGCCAAGGAGCCCTTCACGGATGAGCGTGTGAGGCAGGCCGTTTCCTATGTGGTCAACGCTCAGGAAATCATCGATCTGGTCAACGGCGGACTGGGCTTCAAATCCGGTACCCCCATCATTCCCGGCCTTACGGTCTACTACGATGAAAGCCTGGAAAAATCCTACCCCACGGATATTGAAAAAGCCAAAGCCCTGCTTTCCGACGCAGGATATGCCAACGGCTTTACCTTCGACATTACCGTACCCTCCAATTACCCTGTACATGTAAACACGGCTCAGGTTATCGCCCAGCAGCTCCAGCAAATCGGCGTGACGGCCAACATTGTTCAGGTGGACTGGGCCACATGGCTCAGCCAGGTATACACCAACCGGGATTACACCTCCACCATCATATCAGTAGACGGGTCGGCACTTTCGCCCAGAAGCTTTTTGAGCCGTTATGTTTCCGATGCCTCCAACAACTTCGTCAACTACAACAGCGCCGATTTTGACAAAATCTACGCCGACGCACAGAAGGAGCTTGACGTAACCAAGCGCGTCGCCCTTTATAAAGACCTGCAAAAGCTATTGTCCGAGGATGCGGCAAGCGTTTACATTCAGGATATACAAAGCTATATTGCCCTTAACAGCAAGTTTGCAGGCTACGAGGACTATCCCCTTTATGTTACGGATTATTCCACCATCCACCTGGCTGAATAAAAGAAGACCAGGGAAAGCGCAGCATCCAACGGGCGCTTGAAATAGGGGAACCGCAGCCCTTTGTGGCAGGCGGTTCCCTTTGGATTGGAAGTCCTTTGCGTAAGCAAATTCGGCTAAAAGGGAGGGGGTTCCATGCCCCCGAGCTTTGGATTGTCGGCCGGAGCCGGCTCCTGAGGCGGTGCGGCTGACAGCAGGAAGATAGGGCCTCCGGGTTTTAAAGCGTATTGACCGTAAAGCGAGGAAAAGTCCATGGGATACATAATAAGACGTCTGACGGCAGCGGTTTTTACAGTGCTGCTGGTGTCGCTGTTAATCTTTTTAGCCTTCAATATCGTACCCGGTGACCCTGTGCGAATGATTCTGGGAACAGAGGCCAGCGAGGAGCGGGTAGCGGCCCTTCGTGAACACCTGGGCCTGGATGTAAGCATGCCCCGGCAATATATCAACTGGGTGGCAGGCATGTTTCAGGGGGATTTTGGAACCTCCATAAAATACCAGAAGCCTGTATCGGACCTTTTGGGGCAGCGCATCTGGGTAACCACCACCCTGGCGGTTCTGTCCCTTCTTATTGCTTTTGCCGCAGCCATTCCACTGGGGATATTCGCCGCCCGAAAGCGCCATACCGTAACGGATAAAGTGGTTAATGCCGGATCCATGCTTGCCATTTCCGTGCCCGGCTTCTATCTGGGTATTTTGGTTATCTGGTTTTTTGGCCTTAAGCTGAAGTTTTTTATGCCGGGAGGCTATGTGTCCTACCGGACGGATTTTTGGGGCTACCTGCGCTTTATGCTGTTTCCGGCTGTTGTTATGGCCCTGCCCAATATCGCCGTTATGCTCAAATACCTTCGTACCTCCATCCTGGAGGAGCTTAAGCGCAATTATGTGAAAACCGCCTACAGCAAGGGGAACACTGAAAAAGGCGTGCTGTACGGGCATGTGCTTAAGAATGCCTTTGTCCCGGTAATATCCCTTATCGGCATGATGGTGGCCGGCGCCTTTGGCGGGAGCATTATCATTGAACAGGTCTTCGGCATACCCGGCATGGGCTCGCTTCTTATCGGGGCCATAACCTCAAGGGATTTCCCGCTGGTCCAATCCATGGTTGTTTTTATCTCACTCATTGTGGTGGCAGCCAATTCCGCCACAGATATACTATTACAGTTTATCGATCCAAGAATCAAACTGAATTAAAAGCCGGTGCGCGAAAGGAGGCGCTCAATGCGCTACAAGATGAATACCGAATTCAAAGTGGGCCTGGCCATGACCGGGTTCATTCTCGCGCTGATGGTTCTCAGCTTCTTTTACACGCCCTATGACCCTTATGCCATGAGCATGAAGCTTTCGGACAAACTGCTGCTGCCGTCGGCTGAGCATTGGCTGGGAACGGATAATTTCGGCAGGGATATTCTGAGCCGTCTTATGACGGGCATTAGATACACCATGCTCGTGGCTGTAAGCACGGCTGCCATAAGCCTTGCCGCGGGTGTTGTCCTGGGCTTTATTTCCGGTTATATGGGGAAGGCCGTGGATGAGGTTATTATGCGGCTTATGGATGCCATCAGCTCCTTCCCCGGAATTCTTCTGGCCCTTGTCATGGTGGCGGTTTTAAATCAGGGGCGCTACACCATCATTCTGGCTCTGAGCATTCTCTTTGTGCCCAGCTTCACCCGAATTGCACGGGGCGGTCTTTTGCAGTATAAAAGCGCGGATTTTGTGAAGAATGCCCAGGTGTTCGGCTCCTCCCGCATGCGCATTATTTTTGTTCATATCCTGCCCAATATTTATCCCTCGTTATTGTCCTCCCTGGTACTGGGACTTAGCAACGCCATTATGTCCGAATCGGGCATGAGTTATCTGGGGCTGGGGCTTCAGCCGCCCATTCCCAGTTGGGGACGAATGCTCAGCGAGGCCCAGGGGCAATTGTTTAATGCCCCCTGGTACGCGGCTGTTTCAGGGCTTTTTATCATCTTTACGGTGATGGGCCTGAACTTTCTGGGAGAAGGCATACGAAAAATGCTTCCCTGATTCGTCAGGTTCTTTTCAAACCCTTTGCACAAGGGGAAAGCCCAAAAAGGAGGCGACAGCATGACTGATTCGGAAAAACTGCTTCGGGTAACCGATCTCTCCATAGGCGTTGTGAGAGACGGACAGTATTATGCCGCTGTAGACGGTATCGACTTTTTCATTCGCAGGGGCGAAATTCTGGGGCTGGTAGGGGAAAGCGGCTGCGGCAAGAGCATGACCGCCCTGGCTGTTGCAGGGCTCCTTCCGGAAGGCATCCGTATAAAAAGCGGAAGCATTGTCTTTGAAGGCGACAGTCTTCTGGACATGACGGAAAAGGAGCGTACCAGGATTCGTGGCCGGGTTATTTCCATGGTATTCCAGGAGCCCATGAGCTCTCTCAACCCCCTTATGAAAATAGGAAAGCAGGTTTCGGAGGTCATCCGGCTTCATGATAATAAAACCAGAGAAGAAATGGAGGCCATGACCTTATCCATTATGGAAAAAGTAGGTCTGCCAAACCCAAGAGCTCTGATGCAAAGCTATCCTCATGAGCTTTCAGGCGGCATGCAGCAGCGGGTGATGATTGCCATGGCGGTAATCTCCAATCCCAGGCTTATTATCGCAGATGAGCCCACCACCGCTCTGGATGTGACCATGCAGGCCCAGATATTGGAGCTGCTTAAGTTAATCAATAAGGAATATGGCATCGCTATCCTGTTCATCTCCCACGATCTGGGGGTGGTCAGCCGGTTCTGCCACCGGATGGCCGTGATGTACGCGGGCAAAATCGTAGAGGAGGGCACTGTAAGCAATATCTTTCATCACCCTGTCCATGAATACACCCGGGGCCTTTTAGGGTCCATCCCTACCTCGGAAAGCCGGGGAAAGCCCCTGGTAAGCATTAAGGGCAGGGTTCCCTCCGTATATGAGAAGCGTATGCCCTGTCCCTTTGCCCCAAGGTGCCAAAAAGCGGAGGACCGCTGTTATAAAAGCCCGCCAAAGAGTGTGGCTTTAAGCGAGAATCATACGGTAAGCTGCATCCTTGCAGAGAATGAGAGTGAGATGGAATATGTCAGAATATGAAGTCATTCTGGATGCCAGAAACCTGGTGAATTATTATGATACCCATGGCAGCGGCATACTGGGGCCAAAGCATCAAAAAAAAGTATTGTCGGACGTCTCCTTTTCCATCCGCCGCGGCGAGGTGTTTGGGGTGGTAGGTGAAAGCGGCTGCGGCAAATCAACCCTGAGTAAAGCAGTATTGGGGCTCATTGACTACCAGGGGGAAATCCGTATTGACGGAGAGCTGTTAAAGGCCCGGCAGACCAAGGCCCAGAGACGAAAGGTACAAATGGTCTTCCAGGATCCCCAGGGTGCCCTTAACCCTAAAAAACGCGTGGGCTGGATTTTAAACGAGCCCCTTAAAATACACAGGGTGGGAACCCAGTCTGAGCAGAACGCCGCTATTGACGCCATGCTGGAGCTTATCGGACTGGACCCATCCTACAAAACCCGTTTCCCCAACGAGCTTTCAGGAGGCCAGAAGCAGCGTATCTGCATCGGCAGCGCCTTAATGCTGGAGCCTGCCTTGCTGGTGGCCGATGAGCCGGTTTCCGCCCTGGATGTGTCCGCCGGTGCCCAAATTTTAAATTTGCTGGACAAATTACACCGGAGGCTGAATTTATCCATTCTGTTTATCTCCCATAACCTGAACGTGGTGTATTACCTGTGTGACAGGATAGCGGTTATGTATAAGGGACAAATCGTGGAGCAGGGAGATGCCCGTGAGATTTATAACAATCCCCTCCATCCCTATACCCGGGCCCTGCTTGCAGCCATTCCGGATATCGAGGAGGTTCGCGCCTATAAAAAGCCTTTAAAGGCAGAGCTGGTGGAGCGTCCGCCGGCTGGGCCCGACGCCTGCGGCTTTTATTCAAATTGCCCCCATGCAACACCTCGGTGCGGGGAGGAGGCTCCCGGTTTCACAGGTGTTGCCCGGGGTACTCATGGCGTTGAAAAGGAGCACCATGTCAGATGTCACCGGTTCCCCGCGGAGGCCGCCCCTGCTTTTTAAAGAAATAAAACAAATACGGGGTAAAGTGAATGAACAGGAGCTACCAAAGTAAGGTGAAAATACGGGCCCTTGATGCATAGTGGATAGAAAACGGGCATCCAACGGTTTTGTGAAAAAACAGAGCTT
>JAFADM010000044.1 GCA_023424865.1 Bacillota bacterium
CAGCGGCACGGGCAACAATGCCTTCAGTCCCGACACTGTCCTTACCAGAGGCATGCTGGCGGTATTGCTCCACCGGCTTGAAGGCAAGCCCACTACTGCCCCGGTTGCTTCCTTTGGCGATGTTGCTGCCGGCACCTGGTACAGCGAGGCCATTGCCTGGGCTTCAAGCCAGAAGATTGTCCACGGTATAGGCGGCAGCGCCTTTGGTCCGGAACAGCCCCTTTCCCGGGCCGAACTGGCAGCCATGCTTTACCGTTATGCCAAAGGACAGGCCCTTTCCACTCCGGATGTTGTGGGTGAATTCCGTTCCTATCCGGATTCTTCAAAAGTCCCCTTGTGGGCTCAGGAGGCGATGGACTGGGCTGTTGGTGCCGGACTTCTAAACGGTACCGATAAGGGTCAGCTGGCTCCTCTGGATCCCATAACAAGGGCTGAAACGGCGGAAGTTCTTATTCGCCTCATCAAGCTTATTGTAGACTAAAGAAACCGACCTAGCTTTATGGCAACGAGAGCCGCCCTTTTGAGGCGGCTCTCGTCCATTGAAAGGAGAATTTAGTAATTGGATCAAAAAAAGAGTATTTCATCCATAAAACAGAGGCTTTACAGTAGCTTTAACCGCAGCTCCTTAATCCGGGGAGCTTTGTTCTTTCTCTTCCTGGCGGGGATTATTTTATTTATGGTCTTCCTGAACCGGCCTGATCCCCAGGCTACCCCATCCTCTGCCAGTAAAATGCTTTTTGCCTCCGCAAGGGTTTTGGGTGTGCAGTATGATGACGCAGAACCGGATTATGTACGTTCCGAGGGACGAAGGCTAGGCAAGCAGGAGCTGGAAATTGAAATTCAGTCCGGTCAATATAAGGGCGAAACCATGGTTCTTACCAATTATTTAAGCGCCCTGGCCAATGTGGATGTAAAAGCGGGTGATAAAATTATTGTTCGTCTGGCCTTTAATGACGACGGCACCATTTATCCCCTCATGTTCAACTACAACCGGGGCGCCGTTCTTGGGGCCTTCATCCTGCTTTTTGCCCTTGCCATGGCTGTTATTGGCGGAAAAAAAGGTATCATGGCGCTTATAGGACTACTCTTCACCCTTGTCAGCCTGTGGCTTCTGCTGATACCTCTTATCATGAGGGGAGTAAATCCCATACTGGCAACCGTTTGCATCACCGCAGTCACTATCATCGTATGCCTGTTTCTGCTTGACGGCTTTACCCAAAAGGCCCTGTCCGCAATTATAGGCTGTGCCGCAGGCGTTTTTACGGCAGGGGCGGGAGCGGCGCTGGCCGGACACCTGGCTTCTCTCAACGGCTTTAATACCGGCGAGGCGGAAGCCCTCATCCTCAATGCCACTCAGGGCGGCCTTACCATAAGCGGACTTCTCATCTGCGGCATACTCATCTCGTCACTGGGTGCGGTAATGGATGTATCCATGTCCGTTGCTTCCGCCGTACATGAAATTCACAGCCATAATGAAAGCCTGACCGTAAAGGCTTTGTTCGCTTCGGGCATGAATGTGGGCAGGGATGCCATTGGGACCATGGCCAATACCCTTATTCTGGCCTTTACCGGCTCCTCGCTTAACATGCTCCTGATTACCCGGGCTTACGACATCCCCTTCCTGCAGCTTATAAACACGGATTTTATCGCAATTGAAATACTTCAGGGCATGGCCGGTTCTTTGGGAATTGTACTGACCGTACCTTGCGTATCCTATGCTGCTGCTCTCCTTATGAAGCGGGCGAAGGCTCCCGAAAAAGCTTTCAGGCGTACAAAGACTTCCGATATTGCCTACAGGAGGCAAAAGACGTGAAGCTTTTGGAATTGATACTTCTCGCTTTATTATTAGCCGGGATAATCAGCACCTTTATCCTGCGCCCATCCGGCTTCCGCCGGTTATTTTCCGTTTGTGCAGCAGCACTTGCCGTATTGTGCGTTCTGGCCCTGGGAATTCGCCTGGCCATGCTCCCGGCATTTCTTCTTGCGGCAATTTTATTGACAAGCTCTGCCGCGGCCTTCAAAAAAAATAAAAAAAGAGCTCCCCTGGTTGCGCGGCTTGCAGGTATGGCAGCATGCACCCTTATTTATGCCGCCGCTTGCGTAATGCTTTTTTTAATGCCTGTCATCGATCTTCCAAAGCCCTCCGGATCCTATTTGGTGGGTACCATGCTTTTGGATTTTGTGGAACCCTCCCGGAGCAACGTCTTTACAGGTGAAGTTTCCGACGAGAGAATCGCCCTTCAAATCTGGTACCCGGCCACCGCCGCTGAGGAGTACCCGCGCGCCTTCTGGATGGACAGAACAACCGCAAAGCTTTTGGCATCCAGCATGGCGCTTCCGGATATTCTGGGACAGCTCAGCCTGGTAAAGACAAACAGCTTCCTGAACACACCTTTGTCCGATAAACAAGAGCGCTACCCGGTCATTGTTTTTTCCGGCGGCCTGGGCAGCATCATGAGTCAGAACACGGTTCAGATGGAGGAGCTGGCAAGCCATGGCTATGTGGTGTGCGCCGTCAGCCACCCCGGGGATGATTACGCCTCGGTTTTTTCCGACGGCACCCTGGTGGCTTCCGACGGCTTATTGGCAAAAGCCCAGCAGACTGAAACAGAAAAAGCCTATGAAGAAACCTTAAAGCTGATTCCGGATACACAGTCGCCCGAATTTCAAAAGACGTTTCTTAAGCAGTTTGACCGCATCACAGAAGCCATTCATGTGTGGAGCGGTGATCTAATTGCAGCCGCCGATTACCTGGAAAAACTCAACCTTGACGACAGCACCATGTGGAAAGGCAGGCTGGACATGGAGAATCTTGGCGTCTTCGGACATTCCTTCGGCGGTGCTGCGGCAGGAGAAGCCTGCCTGCGCGACAGCCGGTTTAAGGCCTTTGCCAATCTTGACGGAACACCCTTTGGCGATACGTCCCATAACCTTCTTTCCCAGCCGTTTCTTGTAATGACAACGGGAAAGGCCGGTGAGAACACGCTCCAGACAGGCGGATATGCCCGGGGCCAGACCAATTACACCGTAATTGGAGTCAATGGCGCCCTGCATATGAACTTCATGGACTTTAATACCGTCCTTCCGCGTTTAGTACCTTATAGCTGATATGCGTCAATAAAAAACAAATTATTTCATCGGCGCTACTATCCATTGGGTTGCGGGCAAAGCCCGCTTTAGGTAAAGGGATAGGACTCCTCGGGGATATTGACGGCACTCGTCAGACACAAATAGTTAATTCTTGTCTTCTCACATTCTTTAATCGGTATGTCCTGGGACATGAAACAGAGGTCCCGGAAGCTTCCATTTCTGAGCTTCCTGAAGTATCTGTTGCAATAAAATAACTGCCTTTAGCAGCTTTGTCGTAACAGGCACTTTTTTATACTAAAATCAAGTGCGAAAAAAATCGAATTTCCACGAATAAAGAAGAAAAAGGTCTGTTTGATATGTAATAAATTCCCAAAAAAGTTTGGTACATTTAACTATATTCATAATAATGTTCATGTAAATTTTAGAAAACCTGCATGAAAACAATTGAAGTTTTTATTTCATTGTATTAGAATAGAGTAAAAATGTCCAAATTTTATAAAATCCAATCAGCAAGGGGGTCTTTGAATGTTTGAAATCTCTCTTTCCATGGTTCA
>JAFADM010000081.1 GCA_023424865.1 Bacillota bacterium
CCACATCCTTATTCTGGGCATTTACAGAGCCGGTTATTAAAAGAATATCCGCATGCTTGGGATTGCCTGTATTAATGACGCCAAAGCGCTCCACATCATAGAGCGGGGTCAGGCAGGCCAGCACCTCTATATCGCAGCCATTGCAGCTGGTACCGTCGTAATGAAGTATCCAGGGTGATTTATTCATAAATGCCATGTGACGTACCCCCTATTTTATGATATACAGAACTAGCAGGTTGACAAAGCCCAGCACCGCCGCAATGAGCCAGGAGGCCTTAAGCATCAACTGCCATTTGGCTCTTGCAAAGGCGTTGTCAATAAGTATTTCAAAAAAGTAGAGAATGATGCAGGCGACCAGGGCCAGCACCTTGCTCCCGGGCCAGCTCCAGGAGAAAAACAGGTAAACAAAGCCCATCAGAAACACATTCTCATACCAGTGGGACACTTCTATAAGTGCCAGCATTCCGCCGGAGAACTCTGTTGTCAGCCCCTTGACGATTTCCTGATGCCCGTGGTGGGACATACTGAGATCAAAGGGTGACTTGCGCAGCTTTATGGTCAGGATATAGGTAAAGCCCAGAAATATACCCGGAAGATAAAGAAGCACGGGCTGGGGTGAATTCAGGATATCCTTTACCATAAAGCTTCCGGTTACCTTGTAAAGGCCTACTGCATAGAGAAGAACCATAGGCTCATAGGCCATCATCTGAACCAGCTCACGCATGGCGCCAATGCTGCTGTAGGGCGAATTGGCCGCAAAGGCTCCCAGCACCAGAAAAATGGACGCAAGTGTCAGTGCGAAAATAACCAACAGGATATCACCGCCGGAGAAGAACAGGCTTCCCGTAAAAACAATAAGAAGAAAGTAAACAACGATGAAAAAGTCCTGTGCATAGTTAACTGCTGTTATTTCCTTCGAAAAGAGTTTAAGTACGTCGTAAAAGGGCTGAAGCAACGGGGGGCCCTGCCTGCCCTGCATCCTGGCGGTCACCTTTCTGTCAAAGCCCGCCAGCAGCCCTCCCACAAGAGGTCCTATAAAGATATACATCAGAATGCCCAAAACACTGCCGCTCATCTTATAACACCCCTCCCAGAACAAGTATAAACATCAGCGCCATAGTTGCACCGGACACAATACCTGCGCTCATTGTTATTTTCTTTTCACTAAACAGGCTTTCCATATACCAGTTAGCAAGATAGGCCTGTTTTGCACTGCCGAAGGAATCTACAAAATGGCGGTTGTCACCGGTATTGATTCCCGACATATAGGAGCTGACAATTTTCTCACCCTTTCGGTGAACAAAGAAGTACAGCCCCACAGGCACGAGTACCACAAGTCCCATCATAAGGAGTATAATCTTTACGTCCCCCGGACCGATAATGGTAAGATTCTGAAGGCCAAACAGGCCTTCAAGATAGGGCTCAACAAGGCTTGTGGTAATGAGGGGGAACATAAAGCACAGCAATACGGTCAGAACGGAATGGGATCCAAGAGAGATCCATTCATCCTTCGTAAGTCCGCTGGAGACCTTTTCACCCTTGTTCAATACGGCAACAATTTTGCCCATCCACTTGGTCCAGTAAAAAAGTGTCGCCGCACTGCCGAAAACAAGAAGCAAAACAATAAGAAGATTATCCGAATCGATAAAGGACTTAAGAGCCGCCCATTTGGATACAAGAACACCAAAGGGAGCCAGAAACATACCCGCAATTCCCACGGTCATCATTAGCGCAACCTCGGGAAGCTTGATGATAAGGCCATGCATATCCTCTATATCCCGGCTGCCCAGCTTATGCTCCACCGTACCCACGGAAAGAAAGAGAAGGGATTTGGATACGGCATGGAAGATAACCAGAAGGATTCCCGCCCACATGGACTCATAGGTTCCAATACCCCCGCAGGCCACAATGAGCCCCAGATTGGCAATGGTGGAATAGGCCAGCACCTTTTTGCCGTCGGAAGGCGTGATGGCCATAAGGGAGGCTGCCAGAAAGGTAATTCCCCCTACCAGCGACACCATAACACCCGTAGGATTTCCGTGGAGAAGGGGGGATAATCTTAAAATGAGAAAGACACCGGCTTTAACCATGGTGGAGGAATGAAGAAGCGCCGAAGAAGGGGTAGGGGCTACCATGGCGCCCAGAAGCCAGCCGGAGAAGGGCATTTGTGCAGACTTTGTCAGGCCCGCCAGGGAAAGCAGCAGAACAGGTAATAAAATAGAAGCCGAAGTCCCTCCCATTTTCAGAAAAGAGCTGAACTCCAGAGTATTTAATTTAAAGCCAATATACAAAATAGCATAAGCAAAGCCGGCACCTCCCACCAGATTCAGAAGGAGGGCTTTAAAGGCATTATTTAGAGCGGTTTTTGATCCCGTATAGCCAATAAGTAAAAAGGAACATACGGTAGTCATCTCCCAGAAGAAATACAGCCAAAGGAGATTGTTGGACATAAGAAGCCCGAACATGGCGGAAAGAAATATAAAAAGAAGCGCTATAAACCGTGCGGATTTGTCCTTGAGCTCCTTGTGGTGATGGTGGTATTCCTTCATATAGCTTGCGGCATAGACACAAATAAGACTCCCCACAATACCTGTTATAAGAATCATAACAAGGGCAAGCCTGTCAATAACGACAGAAGCCTCAACATGAACTGCGTGGGCCTGGGTCAGTTCATACCAGCAAAGAACCGGTACCTGAATAACTTCCAGCAGGATGACACCGTATTTTTTTGTTTTATAGGCCCATACTGCCAGTATAAGGCTTATAACAATCTCTACGGCAAGCATCCCTTGATTGATGAGGGGGGATTCCATATTCAGAACAAGACCATTTTTAAAGTAACGAATTGCGGTATAAATAGATACGGTTGTAATTAAAGCCGCCGAAATTCTAATGAGGGCACCCCTCAGTGCCCACTCCTTGGTCAGGAGAATCAGAATCCCAGCCACTAATGGAACGGTTACAAGCAGCAATACCTCTTCCAAGCCGGTCACCTCTGTCATTTATTGTATACACTATACATTACACATTGGGTCGATACCCGTTATTATAGTCCTCTCCCACCTAATATTCAAGCAACTTTTTTAGTTAAAATGACGGAGTTTTTTCCTTATGTTAATGAGGTATAAAGCATATTGACTTGAGCATAAAGATAGCATAAATCAATACGCTCTATGCGTTAAGAATGTGTTAATATTCATTTATTATTCCGGCTTCCAAATTTATTCTTTCCTTAAACAAAGGTGCGGATATAAACAGGAGATACTATAGACGACTTGGATTTTTTCTGGCTAAGGCCTGATTTTTAAGGTATTGAATTGCCTACCACAATATTGCGGTAGTCCTGGGGAGAAATACCCACGGCCTTTTTGAACACCTTGGCAAAGTAGTTGGGATTATTGTAGCCCGTATTTTTAGCTATTTCATAAATTTTCAGAGAGTCGTCCCCAAGCTGCTTTTTGGCCGCCTCCATTTTGACGCGGGTAATATAGAGGGAAAGCTGCTCACCTGTTGCCTGATGAAAAATTCGGGACAGATAAGAGGAATTAATATGGAACATGACGGACAGGGAATAGAGGGAAACGTCCTTGTCCAGATTATTCTGGATATAGGTTTTAATACGGTTGACCATTTCCGTTGACACGAAGGCGGTGGCATTCCCCAGCTTTCCGAACAGAATACGAAAGGTCTGAAGCAAGAAGGCCTTCATTTCACGGCTGCTGCTGAAGGTATAAAGATTGGTCAGCTTTTCAATATAGAGAGCATCCAGTATTTCACCAATATTATATTCCATGGCCATGTTAATGGCATGGCGGGACAATTCGATATAAAGCCCGGCAAGCCTGGTTTTATCGTCAAGTGCATCGGTTTCAAGAAGCATATCCAGATGCTTTTCCAAGGCCTTCAGGTCTCTCTTTTTTATGCTCAGCCGGATGTCATTAAGGGTTTCAATCTCCAATTTACCTTTTAAAAGGGCCGGATCGTATTCGTTGGTAATAAGCGTACCGTTTTTTAAGCTCTGGCGCAGAGCCGCCGACAAATAGCGGTAGCTTTCATGGAGAAGGGGCCAGTTCGCCTCCTCCCCCACGGCAAAGGAAAGGAGTATTTCGAAGAGGTTGTAGAAGATATCCTGAACCTCCTCGGCAATTTTCTTGATATAAACCCATCGGTCGGCCTGAATCAGCCCTGTCATGTACCCTGCCGAATCGGCGATCATCTGAAGGTACACTCCCTCACCCAGCTTTTCCTGGAGGATGTTTTGTACCATGAAACGGATGAGTTCCGTGTCGCCCTGGTTAAAATCCTTGCCATACCTGTCGATGCGCGCCAGGATAAGGCTTACCCCCCTATCCGGCGTAAAGGGCAGATTTAAAGAGGAGAAACGTTGGGTCAGCCTCTCCCGGTCCTCCGGAGTGTTTTCAAGAAGGCTCTTCAGATATTGTCCCTGTATATGGGCAAGGGAATCCTTCATTTGGGCTTTCAAACGGTTTATCTCAAGCATGCTTTTGGTTTCTTCCTCAATGGCGGTCATGGTTTTTCTGACACTGGCAATAACCGCCTCATCCTCAACAGGTTTAAGAAGATAGTCCGCCGCATTGTATCTTAAAGCCTGGCGCGCATATTCAAAATCCTTGTAGCCTGTGAGAAGGATGACCCGGGTACTGCGTGAAATGTCGCCTATACGCTTTAAAAATTCCGTTCCGTCCATTTCAGGCATCTTGATGTCGGTAATAATGATGTCAAAGGGCATCTCCTTGTATATTTCAAGTGCCTCCAGAGCACTGTAGGCCATACGGATATTTTTTATGGGAAGCCCCGAGTCAGACAGCATCTCTGCAAGACCTTCCACAATAATGGGTTCATCATCCACAACCAAAAGACTATACAGCCACATAGCCGTTCTCCCTCCCCTTTCATACCTGGGTCTTAAGCTTCTTCCTTACAGGGAATACTGTAGGCTACCTTTAGTCCCCCGCCTTCCCTGCTTGTAATTTCAAGACCGTTGGACGTGTCGTACAGGTAGCTTATTCTTCTTTGAATGCTCCACAGGCCATAGTGCTTTTCGCTGAAGGCCGCATCCTTTAAATTTTCACGAAGCCTTTCAATTTCCTCCCAGGTCATACCCGGCCCATTGTCCGCTACCGTTACCGAAAGCTCCGAGCCTGCCTTTCTAATGTGCACCTCCACAAATCCCGGCCGGGCCATCCTCTCCACACCGTGCTGAATGGCATTTTCCACCAGGGGCTGAAGCATGAGTCCGGGAACGATTATTTTTTCCGGATCCACCTCACAGTTAAGCGTAAAGCTCAGCCTGTCCCCGTATCTGAACTTTTGGATGTTCAAATAAGTATGGGTGTAATGAAGCTCGTCCTTAAGGCTTACCTCACCACAGGAAAAATAGGTAATAAAGCGAAAGTAATCCCCCAGGTACTTGCATAAAAGAGCCACATTCTCATGATCCCCCGCCTTTGCCATTCTGTAGCCGATATAAAGGCAATTAAACAAAAAATGAGGATTGATATGGGATTGGAGCTGCTTAAGCTCACTTTGCTGGAGCTGAATCTTTTTCTCAAGCACCTCAGAAATTAAGGTTTTTAGCTTGCCGGACATATTGTTGAACTGCTGGTATACAAAGCCGAACTCATCATCCTTTTTATAGCTTAAGCTGACGTCATAATTTCCCAGCTCCACCTCCCGCATATGCCTTACCAGCACGTTCAAGGGCTTTTTTACCTGCTTGTCAATGAGAAAGGAAATGAAGGCCAGAATGGAGAGGGAAAGAATGAAAAACAACAGCGCCATGTTTAAAAGCGTATAGTAATTGGAAAGAAGCTCCCGCTCAAGGGTATAGGTAATAATCTCAAAATTCTTATCCTTTGAAACAAGGCTCTGAACAATGTACTTGTCCTTTCCGATGACAAGGCTGCCGTCGGTTGTAAGACCTTCCTCCCGCACCTTTTGAAATACGGCCTTGTCAAGCTCTGTGAGTGCGTCTCCTCCGATAAGCCGTCCGGTTCTGGCGTCGGTAAGAAAGGCTTGAAAATTATAATTGAGCTGGTATTTTTTTACCGATTCAATGATTTTACGCTGAAAAATCTCCACACCCAGAATGTACTCGCTGTTGTTTCTTATAAAATAAACAATATAATCCCCGTCAATATAGGAGTTTAAGCGTACAATAGCCTCTTCTCCCGAATAAAAGTCCAGAATGGCGCTTCGGTTATCCGTAACCCCTCTGTACCCCCAATTAACAGAAATCTCCTCCCTTGTTTGGGTTGAAAGCAAAAAGACATCACTTATGTAATCACTGGACAGGTGAATGCTTTTAAGCCGCTTCATAAGGGCATTGAAGGTTTTGAAGCTGTCAAAATACGAGCGCTCCTCCTTTAAGCTGTAGAAGGTGTCGAGCTCCTCGTTCAAATTGAGCGCCACCAGCATTTGATTGATATTGGAAAGCTCGTCCTCAATATAGCCCGTAAAAAACAGGAGCTTGTCCTCCATGGACTTGCGGGCTTCCTCCAGAATGCTTCCGCTTACATTCCATATAATCAATATACCGATGACATAAAGAGGGAGGGCTACGGATAAAAAACCGAAAATGATTTTGTTGTAAACGCTTTTTACAGAAAACATTCTTTTGAGCTTTTGACCTGCCATAAGTCCCACCCCTGCTGTCTATTATCTGTTCAGCGCCAATGCACCCGGATCGGCCCCAGAAGGCCTGAAGGCTCCTGCCTGGCCAAGGCTGAAAAGAGATCGGGAGCTTCCTTAACAAGAGTATTTGTTACATCCACCACCAGCTCATTCACACCCGGGCTTATGCCCCTGGTTATATCAAAGCGATAGGGCGGACAAAGCCTTGTCCCGCAATGCTCCCCGTTAACCCATACCTCGGCGGTTTCATAGAGCTCGTTTAAATCCAGTACATAAAGGCTATGCCCGGCCTGGATCTCAAACGCTGTTTCGTAGCGCATGGTACCTGAAAAGCGCGGTAATTTTCCCGGAACCGCCAGATTTTGAAGTTCATGGATAACTTCATACTCCCTAAATACCAGGGGACTATCCGCTTTGGAAAGCGAAAGCTTAAAGGGACCCTTTAAAAAGGAAGACCCATAAGGCTTAATGCTCTCCCAATCCTCTCCCAAGTTTACACCCTGGGGAAGGGCTTCGTCAAAAAAATATACCCTGGATTCATAGGGGGACAGATTAATGGAAAGAGTCTCCCCGTCCTCATTCTCCGTTTTTGCCTCAATAAGCCGGTTCTCCATGGCGTCATAGCCATAGACCGCCTTTCCTGCCATCCCCTTAAAGGTTACACAAGTTGTGACGGTCTTTGACGGATCCTCGTTAAATAACATAAAGAGGTGGGATGATCCTCTTATATAATGATAGATACGCAAAAAGGGTTCATCCTTTACGCATCGCACATGGTAAAACCCTCTTTGCCGGATCTGTGGAACAAGCTCGTCAAGGGAAGTGAGGATACAGCCGGGATGAGTTGTAATGCTGTTCAACAGCTCTTTTTCATCCGGGCAGTCGCTTACCCTGGAGGGGTAGGCCTGTAAAAAGAACAAGATCGCTCCCTTTTGAGCAAGTGTCCTAAGGGGCTGCAAAACTGCTTTAGGAAAGGCCTCGCCAAAAGGAATAACTAAAAAGCGAAACACTTCCCCGCCCATGTAAAGGCTGCCATCCTTTACCTCAATTTCTGAAAGCCTGTCTCCCCATATAATGTCACAGTCAACCTGGGCCTCCATAAGCCTTCTTAAGGGCTTCTGAAACAGCATGTAATCCCCCGACCACTCGGCCTCCCCATGATAAAGGATAAGGCCGTCGGCCTGGTGACAGCCGCCGTTTAAAAGATGACTCAACCGGTTGGTGTAATGGTTCAGCTTCTCCAGATACCGGTATTGAGGATTTATGCTATCAAAATTAAAATGGGGCGGGCAGTCGGGATCCGGGTAGTCCCGGTTGGTATAGGCATGGGGAACAAAGGTGTTTACACCTCTTACCAGCATATGGTCCGTAAGCCATTTCATAAGCTTGAGCCCCTCCATCCAGCCATAGGCACCAAAAATTTCACACATGGTCCGGCCCTTCTTGCTGGGATCCAGATGCCCCAGGGAAACCGCCATTTTAGCCAGCCCGAAATGAAAGAATTCCCCGTCTCCAAAGCCAGTCAGATTCCGGTTGTGATCCAGCATACCGGGAAGAATCTGGAGAAGGACCACATCCAGGCCGCTCATATCCTGTCCCTCCAGGGAACGGAAAAAATGGCCGGGCCCGTTTCCCAGTCGGGCGTGGGAATTGTTGTCCTCAATAATATGCCCGATGTATTCCACGCCGTGATCCCTGCACCAGTTTCCAAGCTGTCCCGCAAAATTTTCCCCGTAAAGCCGGCTGACGGTATTCATATAATGATAGCGCATGCGGCCCGTTTCCTCCCCCGCCTCGTACCACAGGGCAGGAAGAAGGCGTACCGGATCCGCTTCCCCCATTTCTGCGCCAAGAACCTCCTGAAACCCCCTCTTCCAGGGTATAAGCATTTGCTTGCGCCCGATGGAGGCTTCATAGGTTCCCTCGCAATTGTAAAACGCCGGTTCATCGGAGAAAAAGCCTGCCAGAGTATTGCCGAAATAGCGGCTGAACCTGGCGTAGTGGGGCTCATAGACGTTTTTGATTAAAAGCTCTACGGACTCTTTTACCAAATGATTGACATGCTTGTTGTTTGCGCCGGGAGCATCATAGGTTTCATAGAGCACCACCAGGCGCCAGTGCCCCTCAGGTACAGGCCAGTACAGAATGCCGTCCACTACACTGGAGGTAACGTTTATTAACTGAGGGCCAAGCTTTTCATCGTCCCCACAGGCTCTTTCTGATGCCACAACCCCCACCAGGTACTCCCGTTGGGAAAGAAGGGGATCTATTAAAAAGGATGCGTTGGCATCAGGACCGTAAACATCAATGACCTTTCTGAACAAATACCATTTTTTAAGCTCGGCTGGAGCCTTCTCCGCGGCACCTGCCGCAAAGCCGGTAGGAAAACGGACATCGTCGAGAATCCAGACCTTCATGTCAAGCTTTTGGGCTTCGTCGAGAATAACGGCCATATCCTCCCACCATTTTTCCCCCACGAAATCCGGATGGGGCCGGGACTCCACACAAAGAGCCCCAACTCCCAGGTCCTTAAGCCTTTGAATCTCGGCCCGCAGTTTTTCCTCCGTCTCCCCATGAACCCAGAAAAAAGGCAAAAGATAGTTTCCGCTCCTGCTTTCCAGGCATTCTCTCAAACGTATGTCCATAATAACCTATCCTTTCACGGCTCCTATGGTAAGCCCCTTGGTAAAGTATTTCTGAAGAAAAGGATATATAAGGAGTATGGGCAAAAGTGAAACAAAAAGCTGCGCCGCTTTGAGTGTGGCTCCGTTGACATCGCTGAACGCCGTGGCCTGATCCAGGTTGGTTACATCACGGCTGGATATAATGGTATACATAAAGGTTTGCAGCGGGTAGTTTTTCGTGCTGTTATTGTAGATTAACCCGTCAAACCAGGCATTCCAGTGGTTAAGAAAGCTGAAGAGGGTAATGGTTGCCAGAACCGGCTTTGATATGGGAAGCACAATCCGAATTAAGGACTGGAAGTAATTGGCACCATCCATAAACGCGGCTTCTTCAATGTCCTTGGGCAGCTGCTTTATAAAATTCATCATGAGGATGACATTAAAGATGGGTACGGCACCGGGAAGAACCAGAGCCCAAATGGAATCCAGAAGCCCCAGATCCTTTATAAGCATAAAATTCGGGACCATACCGCCGTTGAAAATCATAACAAAAATTAAAAGCCACACATAAATCCGCCTCACGGGAAACTCGCCCTCGGGCTTCGAAAGGGGGTAGGCCATAAGCACGGTAAGAGCCACATTAATGGCAACACCAAAAATCACCCGCTGTCCGGAAATTCCAAAGGAACGCAGAAAATCGCCCCGGGTTGCAATTAAGTGATAGGACTGCAAATTAAAGCCTTTGGGCCAAAGCACCACCTGGTTGGCGGCAGCCGCTCCCGCGTTGCTTAAGGATACGGCCAGGATATGGAGCACTGGAAAAAGGCATAAGCCTCCCAGAAGAACCAGGCAAAAAAGGTTGAAGCCGTAAAATAGGCGGTAGGATGGCGATAAATGGGTTTTATTCATATAAGATCACATTCCTTTCCGATTTACCAGTGGAAAAAGCCATAGCGCAAGGAAACCAAGTAGTCCCTTTATCTCTCAAAAAAGGGTATAATCAGAAAATTTATTGGCCAGCTTGTAGCTTGCCGCAATGAGGATAAAGGTCACAACCGATTTCAAAAGGCCTACGGCCGTGCCCAGGCTGTAATTGGCATCCACCAGAGCAATTCGGTAGACAAAGGTGTCAATGATGTCCGCTGTTTTGTAAACCAGAGGATTATAGAGGTTGAAGATCTGGTCAAAGCCTGCGTTAAGGACATTGCCCAGGCTCAGGATCAGCATAAGAAACACGATGGGGGCTATTCCCGGCAGTGTAATATGAAGAGTCTGCTTCCATCGGTTGGCCCCATCCAGAACCGCGGATTCATACAGGCTTTCATCCACACCGGTAATGGCCGCAAGATAAATAACCGTTCCATAGCCAAAGTTTTTCCAGACATCGGTTCCAACCAGCATGGATACAAAATGCTTGTTGCTGCCGAGAAAGAATACGGGCTCAACCCCGAAAAAACCGATAAAACGGTTAACAATTCCTGTCTGTGAAAACAAATCTATAACAATCCCTGAAAGTATTACCCATGAAATAAAATAGGGAAGATAAATCAAGGTCTGTACCGTGCGCTTAAAGTATGCGTTGCGCACTTCATTGAGCATAAGGGCCACTATAATGGGAATTGGAAAATTAACAATAATTTTTAAGAGCGCTATGTAAAGTGTATTAAAGAATATGCGCCCGGTATCGGGCATACGGAACATATACTCAAAAATACTGAGTCCAACCCATTCCGAGCCCCAGATACCCTTTGAGGGAATAAAATCCTTGAATGCAATTAGAAGTCCCTGCAAGGGAACATAGGAAAAAAGTATAATCAGAATCATTCCGGGAAGCAGCATAAGATTTAACTGCCAGGTTTGCCGATAACTTTTTCTTTTACGAACGATTGCTCCATTCATCATATGCCACACGGTCCTCTCACAAAATAATGCCGGTGTTACCAGGGTGTCAGGTGAAGAAAGGCACCAATGGGAGTATACAAATATACCTTTCATTGGCGCCTTTCATGCACTCTTTAACGGAAGATAGGCGCTTGCCTAACCATTGTCCTTTTTTGTATTACTGAGCTTTAGCCTCTTTTATCTCTTCTGCGATTTTGGAAGCCCCCAGGCTATTGTAACGACTCACGAAATCGTCAAATTCATCCAGGGACTTTTCACCCATAATAAAGCCCACGTAAGCTTCCAGCTGCTCCTTATCCAAAAGGGACTTCACCTGCTGCCAGGTGGCAGTGGGCGCGCCGTTATAGTCGCTGTATTTCACATTGGCATATTCCGCAGACATGTAGCCATTGAGATAAATCATCTCCCACAGCCATTTATCCAGAGGCTCCTCCGTCTTGGTAACACGGTCAAAGTCCGCCTGCTTGCCCTTCACCTGGGTTTCACCCTTATCAATGGCTTCCTGGAAGATAGGTCCCCAGTTGATATTGCCGGCGATTTGAAGCGGCATCCAGTTATTCATGTTTTTACCTGAATATTTGGGATCGTTGGCTGCTTCCGTGTAACGTTTGTCAAATTCGGTGGGCTCGCCTTCAACAAGCCAGGGAGCGCCGTAGCCGTCACAAACATAATTCATCATAACCACAAGAGCCTCTGGGTTGGTGTAGCCTTTTTTCACGTAATAGTAGCCATAGGCATTAAGCGGAACGCCGGGGCGGTACTCGTCCACACCCTGGGCAGCGGGAAAGCTTATGGTTTCCCATTGGGCATCAGGGAAATTCTTGCGCATGTCATAGGCTGTAAAGGCAGAGTAGAAATAGCCGGTATACATGCCCACCTTGCCTGCGGCAATAAGCTCGTTGGCCTTATTGACGTCCTTTATGGCAAACTCCGGATCAATGCCCCCTGCTTTATAAAGCTCATTGAAGCGCTTGAGAACATCCACGGTTTTGGGATCGGTGACACCGTTTTCATAATTGCCTTCGCTGTTTTTAAACCACATCATGTAACGGGTCGCGTCTCCCGTAAAGGGTGTTGAGTATACGCCGTAGGCATTCATAATAAAATTCACGCCTTCAAGCTCTTTGTTCATGTAAAGGCCATAGGTATCCTTCACGCCGTTTTTGTCCGGATCCTGGGTGGCAAAGGCCATGGCCAGGTCAAATACCTCGTCCATGCTTTTCGGAAGCTGGTACCCCAGGTTTTCACGCCAGGTTTTGTTTATCCACAGCACGGGTGTGTAATCGTAAATAGTGGTAGGCGCAGGAAGCGCATAGGTTTTACCGTCTCTTTGGGCCGGTTCAAACAGGGCGTTCTCACTTTGACCCAATACGGTTTTCAGGTTTTCCGAAGCATAGGCCTCATAGTAAGGTGTTAAATCCTCTACCATATCGCCTTTAATCAATTGGGCCAGTGTGGTTTGATCCACAAGTCCGAAATCGGGAATATCGTCGCTGGCAATGGCCAGCTGCATTTTGTCCTTGCTGGCATTGGGTGCCGCCAGGATTTTATTGGTTACCTTTATTCCCATTAAATCCTCAAACAGCTTGTACATGACATTGTTTTCCGCATCCTCTCCGTCCACTAACTTCATGGAATCGGAGGTTTCATCGATACTCCGGATAGTTGAAATAGTGATGGGCGGATCGTATTTTTTAAACGGATCCGCGTCTTCAATGACAACCGCCGAAGCTGTCGGCGTGGTCTGTCCCTTCTCCGGCTCCCCTGTGCCGGATGACTCATTGGTGCTGCCGCAGGCCGTTGTTCCAAGGACAATTAAGCCCGCCATCATCGACGCCAGCAGCCTGTTCCCCATTTTCTTCACAAAAACCCCTCCTAAAAAAGCTTTTATGTATGTTACGAGGTTATCTTATTACATGGTCAAAAGACTTTGTAGAAGAAGATCTTTACATGATGCAACTATCTTTACTTTTGTTCCGGAGCTTCATAAAAACCAAAGACAAAGGCTGTCCGAATACGCTTATACGGCACCGGACAGCCTTTTTTAGCAACAGGTTCAGCTTTTTTTCTCTTCCTGTCTGTATTGCTCATATTGCCTTGTAAAATACTCAATTTTGTGGGATACCTTGTCCAGATGCTTTTGCATCTCCACAATCTGAGCCTCCACACTCCTTCGATGCTCAATAAGCATATCGCACCGCTTTTTCAGTGTAGCTCTTCCTTCAGCGCTTAAGTCCACAAAAGCTTTTATCTGTTTTATGGACATGCCTGTATTTTTAAGACAGCAAATGAGCCCCAGCCACTCCAAATCGTGTTCTGAATAATGCCGTATACCGCTGTCGCTTCGCCTTACATGAGACAAAAGCCCTTCCTTTTCATAATAGCGCAGAACATGGGGACTTAGGCGCGTTTTCTCCGACACCTGACTTATAGAATATCCCATTATTTCCATCCTTCTCATTCCTGGGGGAATAAATAAGTTTTTATTGACTTAGAGTTAACGTTAAGGTTTATGATTCAAATATACTGTTTCACAAAATATTTGTCAAATTGATAGGGAGGTAACGATGAAAGCACTTATCGATAGTTATGAACTGTCCAATGGCTTATATATCCCATGCATTGGCTTTGGAACCTGGCAGGTACAAAACGGCGATGCGGCGCTAACCTCGGTGAAGGCCGCACTTCAGTCCGGCTACCGCCATATTGATACCGCGGCAGGCTACGGCAATGAACAAAGCGTCGGGCAGGCCGTGAAGGAAAGCGGAATTCCCCGCGAAGAGATCTTTATTACCAGTAAGCTTCAAAACGATATGCACGGGTACGAAAATACCCTTAAGGCCTTTGAAGAAACCATGGCCCGGCTTAACACCAAATACCTGGATCTCTATCTTATTCACTGGCCCAATCCCGCCAAATTCAGAAACCAATGGCAGGAGGCCAATGCAGGCTCATGGAAGGCCTTTGAAGAGCTTTACCGAGCCGGGCGCATTAAGGCTCTGGGGGTAAGCAATTTCCGCCCCCACCATTTTGAGGCGCTTTTTAAAACCGCCGAGATTAAGCCCATGGTTAACCAAATCCGCCTCTGCCCGGGAGATACCCAGGACGAAACCGTGGACTACTGCAGGGATAGGGGCATTCTGCTTGAAGCCTACAGCCCTTTGGGCGTGGGCAAAATTTTTCAGGTTCCCCAGGTTCAGGCCCTGGCTGCCAAGTATAACCGTTCCATTGCCCAGATCTGTGTCAGGTGGAGCCTTCAGCGGGGTTATCTGCCCCTTCCCAAGTCCACCACGCCCTCACGAATTTTGGAAAACGCCCAGGTGTTTGATTTTGAGCTGGCTCCGGAGGATGTTAAGCTTCTTGCGGATTTAAAGGGCTGCTGCGGTTATGCCGCGGACCCGGACACCATTACCTGGTAAATAAGGAGGAACAGAATGAGAACTGTAAAACTTGGAAATTCCAATCTGGATGTGCCCCGTATCGCCGTGGGCTGCATGCGCATTAACAAGCTGGATAAAACGGCTGCTGAGCACTTTGTTAAAACCGCCCTGGAGCTGGGGGCCAATTTTTTTGATCACGCCGACATTTACGGCAGCGGTGCCTGCGAGGAAATTTTTGCCCAGGCCATTCATATGACGGCGGATGTAAGGGAAAAAGTGATTCTTCAAAGCAAGTGCGGCATCCGAAGGGGCGTTGCCTTTGATTTTTCAAAGGAACATATTTTAAATTCTGTGGACGGCATTTTAAAGCGGCTTAAAACCGATTACCTGGATGTTTTGCTGCTCCATCGCCCCGACGCTCTTGTAGAACCGGAGGAAGTAGCCGAAGCCTTTGACAAACTGGAAAGCAGTGGTAAAGTAAGGCACTTTGGGGTATCCAACCAAAACCCCATGCAGATTCAGCTTCTTAAAAAGTATGTGAAGCAGCCTCTTGTGGCCAATCAGCTCCAGCTTAGCATCACCAACGCCACAATGATCTCCCAGGGACTCCATGTGAACATGCTGGACGCCTCCGCGGTAAACCGGGATGGCGGCATACTGGATTTTTGCCGGCTCAACGACATTACCATCCAACCCTGGTCCCCCTTCCAGTACGGCTTTTTTGAGGGTGTTTTCCTTGGCAATGAAAAATTCCCCGCCCTTAATGCCAAAATTGATGAAATCGCCTCCAAATACGGTGTTTCAAATACTACCATCGCCGTAGCCTGGATCCTTCGCCATCCTGCAAACATGCAGCCCGTAACCGGCACCATGAACACAGAGCGTCTGAAGGACTGCGTGAAAGCCGCGGAAATACGGCTTACCCGGGAGGAATGGTACGAAATTTACCTGGCTGCCGGAAATATCCTGCCGTAAGCTTTTAAAATTAAGCATTACAGAACCTCCGGGCCTTGATTAATAATTTCAAAGGCCTGGAGGCTTTTTTATGTGTATAATGTAATTATCATCCACCTCCGGCATTACCCCGAAAGCCGGAAAGAAAATGGGAGGAGTGTGTTAAAAGATGAACAAGCTTAAGCAATTCGTCCTTTTTGCTTTTTGTGGTTTATTAATCGGGCTTTTAATCACCCTTGCATTAAATTCGACCGGTCAATGGAAGGAGCTTTTTACAGGCCCTGCCAACGACAGAGAGGATCTTTTCGCCAAAGCCGGAGAGATTGAAATACTAAAAAGCGAGGTTGCCGACCGTAAGGAGTCAAACAGCTTGTATGGTTTAGAGCAATCCGATAAAGAAATTGTGGAAGAGATGGTATTAAAGCGCCTTTTGGAAAAGGAGGCGGAAAAAGCCGGCATTTCATTTACCGACGAAGAGGTTCAGTTTTATATGGATGAAACCCGCCGGAGACTGCCCGAGGATGACAGAGGTTACGAGGAGTTCAAGCGTTATATTGAAATAAAAGGCTGGTCGGAGGACCAATATTGGACAGAGGCCTTTCCAGTGTATAAACGCTCCTACATTATCGGCAAATATAAAAACGACTATCTTAAGGCAGAATTTATTAAACAGAATAATATAACGGACAGCAATGATTTTGATACCCTTTTTAACGCCTATTACGAAGGCTACACTGGTGGGCTTTTAAAAAGCGTTACAATCGAATACTTTGAATAAAAGTCAAAAGGGAGTGGGCATCCAACCCCCTCCCTTTTAGTTTGATTCGCTTACGCCAAGGGCTGTCAGTGGACAAAACTGCCCGGCAGCCGTTTTTCGGTTGCCGGGCAGTTTTTCAATAAAGCTTAAACTCCATTCGGGAGGTTCTTAATAAACAACCTTCCACTCACCGATATTGTCCTTGTCAAATTTGAAGGGATCACCCAGCATAACCTCGGAACCGCCGTCAGCTGCGTCGGTGATAACCTTTTCACCCAGTTTTCCGGCATTGAACTTTTCACCGGTCTTGCCTGTGATGGTTCCCTTAACAAGCTGGTCTCCGCCGTAGGCTGCAAGATAGCCAATGTCACTGGGGTTCCATAGGTACATCCAGGGGCATACGCCGTCTTCAATGAAGGGTGCCATTTCGGAGGGCAGTCCCAGACCGGTTAAGAGCACCTCGGATTTTTTATCCTGAAGCACCTTGCCTCCTGCCAGCATACCAACCGTGGTGGGTGCGATAATAACTTTTATGGAAGGATCCGTTAAGAGCGCGGTGGTTTCACTGGTGGATTTAGTGGGATCATCGTCGCCGTAAACAATTTTTACAAGCGGTGTCTTTGCGTATTTATCCTTGTTTTCCTCAAGCTCCTTTTTCATCCACTCAATCCACAGGTTCTGATTGGTAGCCTGGGCAGTGGCTGAGAGAATGGCGATTCCGCCTTCGCCGTCAATCATTTCATAGGCGGCCTGAATAAGAACACGTCCGATTTTCTCGGGATCCGCCTGCTGGATGTGCATCTGGCGGCTGTCCTTATTAACTGCAGAGTCCAGAGAAATAACCTTTATGCCCGCGTCCATGGCCCTTTTAAGAGAAGGCTGGAGAGCATCGGCATCATTGGCTGCAATAGCAATGAGAGATACTTTTTGAGCAATAAGGGTGTCGATGATTTCGATCTGTTTCTCAGGCGTTGCTTGATCGGGTCCCTTGTAGAGAGGTGTCACGCCCAGATCCTTGCAGGCGGTTTCAAAGCCCTCATACATCTTTTTCATGTAAGGGTTATTGACGTCCTTGGCAACAAGGGCATAAACCTTCTTGCCTCCGCTTGAGTTGTTTCCGGTATTGCCCTGGGTTGAACCGCAGCCGGCTAATACCGACGTTAAGAGTGTCATCGCAAGAAGAAGAGCCAGAACCTTTTTCATAGCTTAACATCACCTTTCTTTATTTTTGGCGGCTGTTTTTTAAAGAGCCGCAGACCGACAGATTGAGGAAGCATTTCCTTTAGACTGCTTTTAAGATTAGGCACGGCTACGGTAATCACCAAAAGCAGGCCCACGATAATCATGATGGTCTGGGAAGGGACATTAACAATGCCCAGTCCGTAGCGTAAAAGTCCTATGATAAAAATGGAGAGTGTAACACCAATAACATTGCCCTTGCCCCCCGCTGTGCTGACCCCGCCTAAGACCACCATGGCAATAATATCCAGCTCATAGCCCTGAGCAATACTGGGCCGGGCACTGCCCATTTTGGACAGAAGGAAAACGGAGGCAACGGCTGAAAACAAGCCGGTGAGGGTAAAGCTCAAAATTTTAAGCTTATCGGTAACAATACCGGAAAACCGGGCTGCCACCGGATTGCTGCCTGTAGCGTAAAACCTTCTCCCCAACGGGGTTTTATGAATGAGAAAGCCAAAGGCCAGCGCTTCTATGGCTACAAAAATCAGAATGAAGGGCAGGGTCCCTATTTTGCCCCAGCCGAAGAACTGGAACCACTGGGGAAAATCCCCCACTGCTCTGTCCTCCAAAAGGATGCTGGCGATACCCCTGTAAAGTGTCATGGTGGCAATCGTTACAATAACGGAGGATAGTCCTTTAAATTTGACAATGAGAAGGCCGTTCACAAGTCCGCACAGGGCTCCCACCAAAAGTCCCAGCACGATGGCCACACCCATGGGCAAGCCCGCATTGTGGAAAAGGCCGATGCTTACGCCGCTTAAGGCTATGATGGAGGAAACCGAAATATCGATATCGCCCAGAAGAATAACCAGCATCATTGGGAAAACCACAACCGCTTTATCCAGAAAAATACTGATAGCGCTCAGGATATTGCTGTAATCAAGGTAGTAAGGTGAAAGAAAGCTGTTGATCCCATTGATGGCTACCAGGAGGACTACCAAAAGCCATTCCCATTGAAGGAAAAAGCGTCTGGCCGCAAAGGGCCTTTCGGATTGGATTACCCGAAAAGGGGCTTCATCGGCGGGCATGGTCTTCAAGGATTTTTCATTGCTCTTCGTCATGCCAGTACCCTCCTTTCCAAAGCCTTTTTCGTTACATTATTTTGAATAAGGGCATTTACTATAATGGAGATTAGAATGATAAGCCCTTTTATCGCCTGCTGCCAGAAAGGGGAAATATTGATTAAAGGCAGAGCGTTATTTAAAAGTCCCAGCAAGAGCGCTCCCAGGAGAACCCCCTGTACCTTGCCCGTACCGCCGGAGATGCTTACGCCCCCAAGTACACAGGCCGCAATGACATTCATTTCATAGCCGGTAGCCGTTTCTCCCTGGGCTGCTGCGTACTTGCATACATAAAGGACGCCTGCAAGTCCACCCAAAGCTCCCATGATAACATAAACCCTGAAAAGAACGTTTTTTACGGAGATACCGCTGACTCTTGCGGATTCCTCACTGTTTCCCACCGCGTAAATCTGCCTTCCCTTGCGGGTGTAGCCCAGGTAGT
>JAFADM010000115.1 GCA_023424865.1 Bacillota bacterium
GGGGCGGGACGGTTGATACTGTTTTATAAAAAGCTTCTCCTGTATAATGGATCATTATAGGCCCTTTAGATCCACAAGGATGGAGGCGAAGCCATGGCAAACTGGATGGATAATCCGGCTGCGGTAATGAATATAGGGGTAGCAGGCTGGTTTGGTGAGAATTCCCAACCGGCCCTCGATTCGGCAAGAGCCCTTTTCAATTTCGTTATAGAGGAAGGAAGCTCCTATTGCAGTGAGAAGTACGGTTTTTCGGGAGAACCCTTTCGGGTTAACCTTTTTACAAGCCCGGAAATTGGCGGCAGAGAGTGGCTGGAGCCTGCCGACAATAAAATTCTTTTTGCCAATGCCATTGCGTCTTCCAAAGAGAATACGGATCTTCCGTCTGATTACAAAGATAAGCTTTATTCCCTGGTTAATCTGGAGGATAAGGATACGGTTTTTTCCGGAAACAAAACCTTTATTGCCGAGTGGATCGCCTCCAGGGTGGATCTGGCCATTGTTCTTTGGGATGGGGGAGAGGATGGCCCGGGTGCGGCCGGCTGGCTGCTCCTTCAGGCATGCCGGCGGCTTAAGGTGCCAGTGGTCTGGATGGACATGGAGGATCCGTCGAAAATCTATTGGGCGGGTGACTCCTATTACGATTCCTTTAATAAGGAAGGCTTAAAAGAGTATATGGCCACCCTCTTTAATCCGGGGGATGCCGGGGTGTGGAAGCAGTCCGGAGTGTCCGTGCCTTTCTATGGCCTGTGGATGAAGCTGTATACCCGGTTTATGAAAAAATACAAGGCTCAGGCGGAAGCTGTACCCTATGTAAAGGATATTCTTTTGGATCCGGCTGTTCCTTTTGAAGCATCGGAAAGTGCCTCTACAAATCACCAGCGCCTGGCCGGAGCTTTCCAACAGCTTGATACGGAGGCAGGGAGGCTTTCCCGGCTTTATAATTCCTCCCTGTACTTCAGAGCCGTGGTTCCTTTAATTATAACCGTTTTCATTACCATCGGCTTTTATATTGAAAATGTGGTGGGCTTTATTTATCAGCCTCAAGTGGGAGGAAAGCTTCTGAACCTGTGGGCTTATACGGCAGGAATAGGCTTTTTTATTCATGCCTTTTTAAATTACCACGTGTTCGCACTGTCAAAGAACAACAGCATCCATACGGTAAAGCGCCGGTTTTTATATCATCGCTTTGCTGCCGAGTATTTGAGGGTAAGCCTTCATTTCATCCCTCTGGGCATTCCTGTTTATTTCAAGGCGGATCGCTTTGGTGACAAGCTTCTGGCTGAAAAGCCGCTGGTTCACAAGCTGCGGGCGCTTACGCGGGACATGGAGCCGATGAATGTGGATTATGACCGGGTACTCTTTGATAAGCTTTTAGATCATCTGGAGAAGATGGTGGAGGATCAGAGTGCCTATCATATAACTATTCAGAGGCGGTACGCGCTTATTGTAAAGCGCCTTAAGGCCTTGTCCGGCATATTCTTTTTTGTGGGCTTCTTCTTTGTTCTGGCAAGAGGAGTGCTTCAGCTTGCGCTTGTGCCGTTGGATCTCAATGGAATTGTTCATAACGGCATTAATTTAAAAACCTTTATAAAATCGTCAGCCAATATGCTGGCGCTTTTCCTTCCGGCGGTGGCCTCCTACTTTTCAGCCAAGCTTTCGCTGTGCAATTTTGAGGGCCTTTTTGAAAACAGCTGTCTGATGGAGAAGGAGCTGGCCGCCCTCAAAAAAAACATAGCCCATTTGAGGCTCAGGAACCATCCCACCTATGAAAGCCTGTTCATCCTTTCAAGAGAGGTTCTGGCTCTTATGACAGGCGAGGTTAAAAACTGGTATTACCGCATGCAAAGTCAAAATTTTACCCGGCTGTGACCCTTGCTTTCAGTGAAGGAACCTGTCCTTGCAGGATGGAAAAGGGGATGGACTAAAGTTATAATAGTTATAGGTGAAAGCCAAAAACGAAAGGACTTGGCCGTACCCTCAGCTTCTTAACTGAGGGCAGCCCACGCCCCGTTAAAGGAAACACTAGAAGGAGCACAGCATGTTCATAGCTGATTTTCATATACATTCCAGGTATTCCAGAGCGACCAGCAGGGATTGTGTGCCGGAGGTACTTGAGTTATCTGCCAGAAAGAAGGGGCTTTCCCTTATCGGTACGGGAGATTTTACTCATCCGGCCTGGCGGAAGGAGCTTTCCGAAAAGCTTGAAGAGGCGGAGGAAGGGCTTTACAGGCTAAAGGACAAATATGTACAGACGCCGCAGATGGCCACACAGGGTCATGGGAATGAGAAGGAAGCTCCCCGGTTCGTTGTTACCGGTGAAATCAGTTCCATCTACAAGAAAAACGGAAAAGTGCGAAAGGTACATAATCTTATTCTGCTTCCCAGCCTTAGGGAGGCGGAGGCTTTGTCCCAAAAGCTTGAAGCCATCGGCAACCTCCACTCTGACGGCAGACCCATTCTGGGTCTTGATAGCCGGGACCTTCTGGAAATTACTCTGGAAGTATGCAGCCAAGCCCTGTTCATTCCTGCCCATATCTGGACGCCCCATTTTTCTCTCTTCGGTGCCTATTCCGGCTTCGATGCCATTGAGGAGTGCTTCGGAGATTTAACACCCCATATCCACGCTTTGGAAACAGGCCTTTCTTCGGATCCCACCATGAACTGGCGGCTTTCGGCCCTGGACCGGTTTGCCATGATTTCCAATTCAGACGCCCATTCCCCGTCCAACCTGGCCAGAGAGGCCAACCTTTTCGACACAGCCCTCTCTTATACCCATGTGGCCAGGGCTTTAAAGGACAGGGATAACGGGGGCTTTTTGGGTACTGTCGAATTCTTTCCCGAGGAGGGGAAATACCATTATGACGGCCACCGCAACTGCAAGGTTTCCTTCAAGCCCTCTCAAACCCGTGAAGCTCAAGGGGTCTGCCCCGTATGCGGAGGAAGGTTAACCGTGGGTGTGCTTCATCGCGCGGAGGCGCTGGCCGACCGGCCTGAAGGCTTTGTTCCCCAAAAGCCCCGAACCTTTGAAAGCCTTGTTCCATTAAGGGAGGTTGTTGCCGCGTCCCTGGGGCTTACCACTGCCGGCAAAAAGGTGGAACAAAAGTACGACATCCTTATAAGTGAGGTGGGCAACGAGCTTTTCATACTCCGGGAAGCCTCCCTTGGCACCCTGGAGCAGAAGGCCGGTTCCCTTATTGCCGAAGGAGTCCGCAGATTAAGGGAAGGCAAGGTGCACATTGAGCCGGGCTATGACGGTGAATACGGAAAAATAAAGCTTTTTGATAAAAGCGAAATTGGGTTGTACCAGGGCCAGATGTTTCTGTTTTCAGAGGAAAAGACTGAAGCTGGAAAGACGGTTCCGGAAGAAGCGCAGAAAGTTTCTCCGGAAGCCGCGCAGAAAGCCGCGCAGAAAGCCGGGAAGGAAGCTATACAGGAAGCTGCAAAGGAAAGCTGCGCCACGGATGAAAAGAGGTATGGCGGCAGTAAGATAAACCGGGCAGAGGGGCTGAATCCTGATAAAGCAGCAGGCCTTGAAACAGCACCCCATTTTGAAAAGGCCCTTAATCCTGATGCTGAACAGGCTCAGAAAGCCGCTGTGGCCCTGCCCATGGGCTTAAATGCAAGGCAATGGGAAGCGGTGTCCTCTAGGAACAAAGCGGTGGCGGTTATCGCCGGACCTGGAACCGGTAAAACCAAAACCCTTGTAAGCCGGATTCTTTACCTTTTGGAGGAACAAAAGGTCCCTCCTGCCCGGATTACAGCCGTTACCTTCACCCATAAGGCAGCGGAGGAAATGAGTAAACGCCTCTCCGAGCAGCTGGGCAAAAAAAAGGCGGCAATGGCCAAGGGCGTAAGCATCGGTACCTTTCACTCCCTTTGTCTGGATTTTTTAAAGAAAGCCGGTGAAAAGGAAGGCAGCCCTGGTCCGATAGCCGTATTAAACGAGTATGACGCCCTCGCCCTTGTGGAGGATGTTTTAAGGGAGAAGGGCCTGAAAACCTCTCCCAGAGATGCACTGAAAGCCATTTCCTTAAAGAAAACAGGGCAGAAACCCCGGGCGGGAGAAGGCCAAACAGAGCTCCCCGCCGGTGTTTATGAGGGCTATTGTGATAAGCTTGAAAGCTATGGTGTCCTGGATTATGACGATATTCTGCTGAGGGCTTTGGAGCTGTTTCAAAAGCCGCCACGGGAAGGTCACGGGGTTGATGAAGAGCGGATAAGCTCCTTTGGACATGTGCTCGTGGACGAGTTCCAGGATATCAACAGGGTTCAGTATGAGCTTGTGAAAGCCTGGGGAAGCCGAAACGAAGGGCTCTTTGTCATCGGAGATCCGGATCAGGCCATCTATGGCTTCAGGGGGGCCGATTCCCGGTGCTTCCAGGCTTTTTTGTCAGATTATCCCCAGGCCTTAAAAATCGGTCTTACACAGAATTACCGTTCCACACCGGAAATTCTGTCTTGTGCACGGAATATCATCTTAAAAAATGAAGAAAAGGAATCCCGTCCTGTTCTTGAGGCTCAAAGAGGCAAAGGCGCAAGAATTCGCCTTTTAAAAGCCGATTCGGAGTTTTCCGAAGCACTTTTTATTGCCAAGGAAATTAACAGGATGGTAGGCGGCATGGATATGCTGGAGGCTCATGCTGCCCGGAAAATGGACAAGAAGCGGGTTAAAGAGAGTATTGCAAAAGGTTTTTCCGATATTGCCGTACTGTACCGAACCAACCGTCAGGCTGAAAAGCTGGAGCAGTGCCTCTCAAAAGAGGGGATTCCATATACGGTAACCGGTAAGGAGGATTTTCTTTCTTCTTCCAGGGTTCGGGAAGCGGTCGCTTTTTTCCGTCTCCTTCACAACCCGGGGGATTTGCTTGCCTTGCAGCTTTGCCTTAATCGATTCACCCGATCCACACCCGGGAACTACGGGGGAATTCTTGAGGCCTACAGGGGCGTGGACAAAAGCATGGAAGCTCTTTTAACGCTTTTGAAGGAAACAGATAAGGAAGCTTGTGAAGGGCTTAATGACCTTTCCCTGCTAGTGTATAAATATCGGGATCTTATAAGCCGTGAAGCTCCTGCAGCTCTTTTAAAGATGTGGGCAGAGGACAGAGGGCTTGGTGAGGATAAGGAAATAGCCTGTTTTTACGCCATGGCCCTGCTTCATAAAACCATGGAGCATCTTCTTAAAACCCTGCAAACAGGGCAGGACGGGGATCTGGCCCGCAGCGGCGGCAAGCTTTACCGGCCGGATGCCGTATCCCTTATGACCTTCCATGGAGCAAAAGGGCTGGAGTTTCCCTCCGTATTTTTGTATGGTGTAAAAGACGGGTTCCTTCCCTTAAAAAGTGTTCGAGGTTCTAACGATCCCAAGGAGGAGAGGAGGCTTTTTTATGTGGGACTCACAAGAGCGCGGGATGAATTGCTTCTCATGACCTCCGGAGAGCCGTCTCCTTTTCTTCAAGATATAGGAGAGGACGAAATCAGCCGTGAAGCCTTTCAGAGCCGTCCGGATGATGCTGCCGAGCAGCTGAGCCTCTTTTAGCTGCCTAAGGGCTTTACCTGTTTAGAAGCTCCATCCCCACCGAATAGGCCTTATCTTCAATAACCAGCTCCTTTAGCCATTGTGCCGGGGTTATACCCTCCTCCTTAGCTTCGTAAAAGGTTGAGGCACAGCTTAAGGTATGGACTGTGGAGCCTGAAGAAGGGTTAAGTCCGTCGTCGGTAAGGTAAAAGCTGTAGAACGGGAGGGCTTCACTTAAGCCTCTCATGGAAGCCGTCATGGTGCTTTTCCATTTTTCCAGGTCCGCTTTTTCTAGGCTCTCTTCGGCCGGGGTATTAAGAAGCTTCTGATAGCCTACAAGAAGCCCGTCGAAGCAAGTGTTTGACTGCAATATGGAAATATTTGGTACAGTCTTTGCGGCATAGCTTACAGCTGCTGCCACTAAATCCGCTTCGGGCTTATAGCCAAAGGTGCTTTCAAAATCTGCCTTCCAAACGTTATCAATAATGGAGGGCCATTGATCCGACACAAGACAGGAGCTGTCGGTGTACAGGTAAATCCGGGAATCGGGATAAAGGTCGGTGATGGTAGGTGCCCAAAAGGCAGCACCAAAGCCTCCGGCGCTTTCTCCGGCAATAAAAAGCTTTTCGGGTGCGGCAAGATTTTGAGTAACCCACTCCAGTGTTGCTCTTACATTATTCTGTCCGTTATGAATAACCTCAAAGCTCCTGCCGTTGGCTTTTTCGTAAGTCAGGCGGGAATTTCCGATATGAAAATCGCCTGTGGAATAGGGTATATACACAATCGTCCAGTCGTTAAAGGGATTTTCGGGATTGTTTTCATCCAGGATACCGCCCATGAGGCTCAGCTTGTAAAAGGGGATATTTGAAAAATACCGGCCCTCTCCCTTAAGAATACTGGAGAAGGTCATGGGTGAAGCTGCGGTTTCAGCGTTCCAGTTGGCTCCGCCTCCGGAAAAATAGATTACTATATTTGAACCTTTGCCTTTTTTGGTAAGAAGATAATAGTCGGAACCGTCGCTTGAAACAACATTGCCGGTAAGCTCAATACGGTTCCACCGATTAAAATCTGTCTTTAAATAATCCTGAACACGGGTAGGCCGCTTAATTCCAAAGGTTAATAAAAGGAATGCCAGGAGAGCCAAAAAGAGAGGAAGTCCAATGGCCAAAAGGCGTAGAAAACGTTTCATACTATTTAAACTCCTGCGATTAGAATGTGTCTTAAGCGAAAACGGTAAACAGCCTAAACGAATACTATCATAGGACCTGCCGTCTTACAAGGCCAATTGAAAAGGAGCCTCACCGTTTTTAGGTAAAGCTCCTTTCCATTTATCTATCTATAAAAGGCCTGCCCTTTTAGCCTTACGTGATGTCGTTCCAGAGGACAGGTTACTTTAGTGCGGCAAGGTCAATGGTATTGGCAAAAGCCTCCACATCCGCTGCCGTGAGGGTGGCAATACCCTCTTGGGAGCCGGCAAGGATATTGACTGTCAGGAAGGAGGAGCCAAGATCCGCTATAACCAGGGCTTTATCAGGCCCAAGGGAAAGACTGACAGTAATGCCGGAAGCGGTTTGGTAGGTCCATTCGGTATACTGGGAAGCATCGGTGATATTTAACAGCACATCCGTGAAGCTTCCTTTGACGCAGTTCATCATCTGGTAATTAATAGGGATATTATTTATTATGGCCATACCGTCGATGTGGAAGGTACCGTCTTCATATATGTAAGCACTTGGGGAAATATGAGCGGAGCTTAGAAATTGGCCGGCGCCGGCTTGTTCGTAAAACGCCTCAGGGCTCTCCATAATAGTAAGGGTGCTGTGGAGGGAGAGCTTGTATTTGGCAATAATCTCTTCCAGCTTATCCGCCATCTCCTGAGAATATACCAGGTAAAGATTATACTTTTCATCAAGTCCCGTAGGGCCGTTGCCTATTTTTTTCAGGATAGCGCCGTCCTTATCGTATCCGGACAGAAACTCGGCCCACTCGGCCACAGCCTGGTATTCCGTACTGTCTGAGTAACCTTGAAGAGAAATTAATTGCATAGGAGGCGGGGTGGGGGTATCCATGTCAATGTAACCCTCTTCACCCGGGTTAAGCATAGGGGTATGATACATGTCATTGGCGCTGTCGTTTAACATAAGGTCCTTCAGCCCAAAAATATTCATGGCATAGGCTGTCACGGAAAAAGCCAGCAAAAGGGTAATCGCGGCAACGAGCACAGCCAGACGTTTTTTTACGCGGTAGGTATTTTTCATCTTTCCAATAACCTCCAATTCAACTTTCACGTTTGTATGGACTTGTGAAAACACAGCTTTATATCGTTCTTTGTTATTCATCCTTCCATACCTCCGTCAGATTTTTTTTCAACTGATTTCGGGAGCGGTTGAGGCGGGTAGTAACAGCTGTTTCGGTAAGCTTCATAACACCGGCTATTTGTTTAACGGTTAAATCTTCATAATAGAAGAGGTATAAAACCATGCGGTATTTTTCAGGCAAGCTCAAAACGTACTGAAACAATTCGCTCTGCTCCGGTTGTTCAAACGAAAGGGTAGCGGACAGCTCCTCCAATGCGACCTGTTTTTTTCTCCAGGGCATACGCAAGGTGTTTTTGCATGTGTTGACGGTTACCCTAATAAGCCACGCCCGCAGATGCTCCTCACTTTCAAAGGGCTTCCGGTTGATGTAGAGCTTTACCAGGGTATCCTGCACCATGTCGTCGGCATCATATGTATTACCGAAATAATTCAGCGCGATGCGGAAAATCATGTCCTTATATTTTTCCGCAGCAACGAGAAATTCGGACTGTTCCACTTAACCACCTCGTTAGTGTGTTTGAAAGCTTTCACCTCTAATACACTTAAGACGGAGCTTTTGTCACAGAGGTTCAAAAGTATTTTCTTTTGTTTATTCAATTATAATTGGAGGCTTTGGTTTGTATACTTGAAAGGCTGAATGGCAGGTAAAAGGAAGCGGAGGTTAAAGTTTGACAGAATAGGTGTTGACGCGGATTCAATTTTTAAGCATGTAAAGGATAATGGTTGCAAGACAAAGCAGAAGTGTGCCTAAAGACAGCATCCCATGGAAGTTTGCGTCCTTCTGGCCCGAGCCCCATTTCATCCACAGACCGCAAATGAGACTTATGACGATGGCGACGATAGAAATAATTCCTAAGATTTTCAAGGTTTTTCACCTCCTTTTGTGTCAGACGGCAAAAGCAGCCCCAGTATAGTTTTATTAATTCATCCCGTTGTGTTTTATCGTTTATATCCAGGCCTGAGTACCGGCGAAAATCCTCTGAACGATAAAAGACCAGTTGAAAAAAGGACACCAATTGATAGGCGATAATACGACATTCACCTTCACTCCGCATTCCCCCAAAATACTCGGTGATATAGGGAAGGATATAATAGGGGTGATCCATTTCGCCCTGGAGAAGGACATAGGGGATGGAGGCCTTTGTCAGTTCTGAATAGTTCAGGGTGATATCCGACATTTGGGTTAGAAAAAGGGTAAGCTTATCCCTGGGGGAAGCTGTGTGAGGCGGCGTACTGCTAAGATTCTTTGCGTGAAGGGCGATAATCCTTTGCACCGCCAGGTTGATAAGAGCATCTCTGGAACCAAAGTGATAATTGATCATGGCCAGATTGGCACCTGCCCGTGCGGCTATTTTTCGAGCGGTGAGGCTGCTGGAATTGCCTTCCTCCTCCAAAAGTGCCAGAGTCGCTTCTATGAGTTGTTCTTTTGTAGTATCGGCTGCCATGAAAGCCTCCTTTGATTTAATGTTAATAATTAAACATGTTTAATACGCGTTTAGTATATCAAATCTAATCTTCAAAAAGCAAGACTTTTTTAGTTCTCATTGACAATTTTTTTTTAGTTTCATATAATATGAATGAATTAAAAAATATTCATTCGCATAGTAATGAGTGAGGCAATGCATGGAAGATAAAAAGGCACTTATTTATCAAGCCGCAAGAGAGTTATTCAGTTTGAAAGGTTTTAAAGATACAAATATCTCGGAGATCACCAAAAAGGTGGGAATGGCGGTCGGAACCTTTTATAACTACTATTCCTCCAAGGAAAAGCTCTTTATGGAAATCTATCTGGAGGAAAACCGAAAGCTTAAAATGAGCTGCCTTAAGTCCCTGGACTTAAGCCAAAGCCCTCTTCAAGTTATAAGACAAATGGTGGGCATGAATCTTAACGGTATGAATGCCAGCCCCATACTTAAGGAATGGTACAACAGGAGTGTTTTCGACAAAATAGAGAGGATCTACCGGGAAGAAAACGGGATTCAGGCGGTGGATTTTTTATACGACAGCTTTCATGAGCTTATTGTTCAATGGCAGGCGGAAGGCAAAATGCGAAAGGATATAAGCAGTAAGATGATCATGATGCTTTTTGCAGCCATTATAAACGTGGATACACATAAGGAAGAGCTGGGTCTGGAATATTTTCCAGAGCTTATGGAATGTATGACGGAAGTGGTTATGAAGGGATTAAGCGAATAAACCCACAGTAAGATGCATCTTACTGACTGTAAAAATGAATGAATTAAAAAATGTTCATTCACGTAAAAAGATCTTTATCCAATTTATCCAATAAGATTGTATGTTTTTATAAAGAAAAGAAAGGAGCGGAGCATGATGACAAAGGAGCCGATATCAAAATCCCCCAGTCTGAAGGGTCTTCTTATTCGAATAACAGAGGAGGGTAAAACTCAGCCGGAGGTTCGCATTCCCTATTTTGTGTTTAAGGCAGGAATGAAGCTGGGGAAAATCGCCGGAGGAAAGAAAAACTCGGGTAAAGAATGGGAGATACTCAGCACACTCGACATGGACTTTGTGCTGGAAAGCCTGAATAACGGGGAACAAAGCCTGCCATGCCTCTTAACGGAGGTGGACGATGCTGAAAAAAAACAGCACATCGAAATCTGGCTTGAGTAATAAAAGTCTCGCCGGTTTGGGAGGGAGTTCAGGCTATGAGCAAATTAAGAAAAGCAGGTAAAATACTCTTGATCCTATTGGGCCTGGCTGTTTTGACTATGGCTGTGGCGCTTGCTGCAAGTGAACCGGGACGACGGGAGGTAAAAAGTCTCGTCATCGGAACAATTGATTTTCACATTTTAAAGGATGGTACCTATGCGGGTGAGTATGTGGGTGAAAAGGACCATTCAAGGGATGTACTTCTTCAAGTTACAATCGCTTCGGGAAAAATTACGGAAATAAAGCTGGTAAAGGGAGCTGTGGATAAGGAGGGTGTTCCTTTGATTTTAACGCAGGGCCTGAGCGTAAAGGATTTATTTGAAAGCGCCGTGAAGACTCAATCTCTTCAGGTGGATGCCATAAGCGGTGCGACACTTACCTCCAAGACCCATCTAAAGGCATTGGAAAATGCATTGCTTAAGGCTCTGGAAAAATAAACGCACAGCGGAAAAATACAAATTTCAGGAGGATAATTATGGAGACAGTGATTGTATCCTATTCTTATACGGGCAACAATGAAAAGCTGGGGGAGAATGTGGCCAAAGCCCTTTCAGTAAAACATATACGTATTTCGGAGCCTAAGGCCCGAAGCATAGGAACTTTTGCATTGGATGCATTAACGGGCAGAACCCCGCAGGTGAGCCCGGCTCCGGATGCTATAAAGCCTTATGATGAAATTATTTTCTTTGCGCCGGTCTGGATGGGGTGTGTGGCAGCCCCCCTCAGGGCATACCTTAAGATGCTTAAGGATTATCCGTCGAAGCATCTTATCTTTTTTACGGTAAGCGGGGGTGCGGACGGATCCAACACAAAGCTTGCCGGTGATCTTAAAAAAAGAACAGAAAACAATAGGATAAGCGTACTTGAACTGCCGGTGACCGGGCTGATGACATCCCAGGACCAGCCTCAACGCAAAGATACCTCCGCCTACAAATTAACCTCTGGGGATGTAGAGAAGCTTACACCCCGGGTATTGCAGCATATCCGGGACCAGAGGTCCCGAAATGACTCATTGGGAAATTAAGGTATCAATGTCCGATATCCATCCAAGAAGGGTTTGTGAATGCTCCTCCCGCTTGGCTTTATCCTTCTGGTAGCTTTGCAGGAGCTTTAGCTGGTGTTCCCAGTAACTTTTTAGCTTACTTAAGAAGCCTTTTTCCAGAGAAATGGAGGAAGGCTCTTTATTTTTCAGGGAAGCTTCCAGGGCTTTAAGCTTTTCCAGAGCCTGGTCCGCCGAAAGACCCATATTCTTTTTAAAGTCCCTTAAAACCCATTGCCGCTCAAAGACATTCATAGCCCGCCAGCCCTCGTACTGTTCCTCATAGGTTTTAATAATCCTTCCCAGGACGTCGGATTTTACTGCTTCCGGTATAGGGGAGGCTTGCGTTGGGTTATCCTGAGGATTCTTCTCACCGGCAAGATTAAAATCCATGAGAACCTGAATTGAACCAATTTCCTGCCCGTGATAGGTAAGGGCATTGGCCACGGACAGGGCAAAGCCTGTTCCGGCACTTTCCGCGTCCAGTATGTGGCGCCCGTTCATATTATAAAAGTCGTCCAACCCCATATTCATGCTGGCAGCTACGGTTTCAATAGCTTTCATGGCAGTCTCAGTTTTTACAAGGCCGGGCCCGATGGTATAGGAATAAACCCCGGTGCCCTCCAGCTCCATGGCCAGGGTATTGCTAAGCTCAACCTGGGTGGTTTTAAAAACCTCATAGGCTCCCATATAGGGGGAAGCGCCGGAGGAGGAGACAAAAACAACTACTCCGGAATTGCGGTTTATCATGGTGTGAAGAAAACGATGGGCAAGAAGCAGGGGCGCCCGGAAGTTAACCTGATAGCTTCTTTCCCAGTCGGAAGCCTCGACGTTATGGACAGCTCCCATGCAGACGAAAGCCGCATTGTTAAATAGTATGTCCGGGCAGCCATGCTTTTCAAGAACATAATCGCACAAGGTGTTAACGGAGGCGGCATCCGCCAGATCCACACTGTAGAATTCGGCGGGTTTTGAGGGGAAAAGCTTATTAATCTCCTTTTCCGCATCAGCCCCTTTTTGTGAATTAATCTCCGCTATAATTATTTTCGCCCCTAAATAGGCAAAGACCTTTGCAGCCTCAAAACCGATTCCTCCCCCTGCACCGGTAATAAGGACCGTCTTCCCTGCAAGTGTATCTTTAAGATCCGGTCGGCTTTCTATGAGCATCCAGACGCCTCCTCCATTTTATTACATACACTTATTCTAGCTTTATTCCTGGAAATCAGCAATCCATTCCGGCAAAGGAGTCATCTCCTTGCTGCAATAAAGGGGATGCCTTTACCGTAGTCGGACTCTCCATTATAATAGGAAATCAAAGGAGAGAACAAAAGAGAGGGTTTTTTATGCACGATAAAGTGGCTAAGACCATTAAAGCGCTAAAGCAAAACAATATGTCTGGTTATTTTGTTAGCAATAAGGAAGAGCTGATGACGCTTCTTTCAGGGCTTATATTAAAGGGACAAACCGTAGGCTGCGGTGATTCGGTCACTTTGGAGGAGCTGGGCGTGTTTGACTATTTGCGCAGCGGTGATTTTTGCTTCTACGATAAATACGCACCCGGTCTTACAAAGGAAGAAAAGCGCAGGCTTTACCTGCAAAATTTTGATTCGGACACTTTTATTACGGGAACCAATGCCATTACCATGGATGGACGCCTCTTCAATATTGATGGAAACGGAAGCCGGGTAGCTCCTATGCTGTATGGACCCAGGCAGGTGATTATTGTTGTGGGAGTCAATAAAATAACTCCCGATGTGGAAGGTGCCATTAAGCGGGCAAGACAGGTGGCAGCTCCTCTGGACGCCGTGCGCCTTGGAAAGGAAACCCCCTGCGCCCGCCTGGGGAGATGTGTTGATTGCAGGCACCCCCAGCGTATATGCAATGATTTTGTTTTAATCTCGGGCCAATTTGTTAAAGACAGAATTAAAGTCATTCTCATTGACATGGAAATAGGCTTTTAGAGGAAATAGGCTATTAGAGGGTTATTAGAAGGTACGGGTTACAGCCGTATAACGGCCATGGGCACTGCACCCTCAACCACCGAAAAGCCGAGCTTTTTGTAAAAGCCTACGGTTTTCTCACTCTCTGAGGTAAGTACTAAATACATGTAGCCGGCATACTTCTCCTTAAGGGCAGTTAAAAGCTTGCTGCCGATACCATGGCCCTGATAGAGGGGATTAACCAAAAGATAGTGCGCGTAGGCTGTCAGCTCCCCGTCATCCAGAGCGTTGACAAGACCAATAAGCTTCTCTCCGTCCCAGGCGGAAAAGACAGTTTCTGAATTGGACATGGCCTTTACCAATCTGTCCGGAGAATTTCCGGATAACCAGCCCACCGAAAGAAAAAGATCCTTAAGCTGCGGGGATGTGAAGGTTTTTGTGGTTTTATAGCTTATAGATGTTTGCTCCATACTTAAGATCTCCAGTCGTTAAAGATTAATTGTCAGCAAATAAACTTTACCAAATAAACTTTACTAAATTAACTTTACCAAATACCCAGAACCTGCTGGAGTAAAAGGCTGACACAAGCTATAGCCGTCCAGCAGCAAAAGCCCAGCAAAATAGGCTTACCACCAGATTTTATAATTTTTACTAAATCTGTATTAAGGCCAATGGCTCCCATGGCCATAACAATGAGAAATTTACTCATTTGCTTAAAAAAGCTGAATGCCGTATTAGCTGCCAGGAGGGCGTTCTCCGGAAGGAATCCGGTTAAAAGCGTGGTTATAAGTGAAGCCAGGACAAAATAAAGAATAAACATGGGGAAAACGGAACGAAGCTTGACCCGGGCTCCGGAGGAGTTTTTTTCTGCGGCTTCCCTTTTCATGCGCATAAAGGCCAGCACAAGGGTGATTGGGATAATGGCCAGGGTGCGGGTGAGCTTTACAATGGTGGCATATTCCAAAACGGCGCCGTTGGTGCCATGAAGAGTATCCCAGGTAGAGGCTGCTGCGGTTACAGAGGAGGTGTCGTTGACCGCTGTTCCCGCAAACAGGCCAAAGCCCTCATTTGTCAGGCCCAGAAGTCCGCCCAGGGTGGGAAAAACAAGGGCTGCTATTACATTGAAAAGAAAGATAACGGAAACGGACTGGGCAATTTCATTATCATCCGCATCAATAACCGGAGCGGCGGCTGCAATGGCCGAGCCGCCGCAAATAGAGGAACCCACACCAATAAGGGTTGCTATTTTTGACGGAATGTTTAAAAGTCTGCAAAGAAGAAAGGCCACAAGGAGTGAGGTGGTAATGGTGGACAGGATAATGGGCAGGGATGCCAGCCCCACCTTCCCCAGGGTGGACAGGTTTAAGCCAAAGCCCAGCAGCACCACAGCGCATTGAAGAATTTTTTTTGATACAAAGGCGATACCGCTTTTAAAGGGTCCCTTATCCTTTATTATCAAGGCCAGCACCATGCCGGCAAGAATGGCTATAACAGGGGCGCCGATTATTTCAAGGCTGCGGCTGAGCTTTACCGCAAACCACGCAGGAAGAGCCAGAGCAAGACACAGGGCCAGGCCCATCCCGTTCTTTTTTATAAATGTCATCTAATCATCTCCTGATATTTAATCTTATCAGTGGATTCAAATAAAGTAAAATGGATTTGCCTTTTTATTGGGCTGTCTCAGCTCAAGGTACTAAAAAGGGAACCCGGCGAGGTTCCCTGACAATGTGTCCCGACAGTTAACGCACATGGAATTCAGCCCATATACCAGTAGGAATTGAAGCCCGATAACTGCTGAATGCTGCCCTTGGGCATCTGGATAAGGCTGTTGATAACATTGAGGTAATCGCCTGCGCCGAGGAAAGTGCACAAAGCTGAAAAGGAAAAGAGCAAATTGCTCACCACCTCATGATAGGGTAAAACCGCCCATAAAAGCAGTGGAATCCAGCCGAAAACCAGGTTGGGCAAAAGAGACAGGAAAATAAAACGCCTTTTGGAAATGGGCTGGGTGGATACCACAAAGGCCATGAGCATTTTTAAGGATACAAACAATTGCACCTCGGCGTTTTTACCGAAGCAGACGGCGTGAAGCAATTCGTGGGGAAAAATCGTTGCAAGGGACAGCGCCATACCTATTATGAAATAGAGGCTGTTACTTTGAAAATGAATCTGGCCATAAATTAAATAAGAAAGAAGGATAAAAAGCCCTATAAGCAGGGCCACAGGCAACAGGAACAAAGAGGCGACTATATTTAGCTGCAGGGGTGTTTTTGGCTCCCGAAACTTAACGGCGTCGGGAGGAAGGTTGCCCTTGGGCAATTGATCCGCATTCTTGTAAATACCTTTGTAAATTAATTTCATTTCTTTCACCTTTATGTATAGCGTTAAGATATGTGCTGACGGATTTATGATTTTTCTAAAGATAGCGATGCTTTTTACGCGGCAGCGCAGGCATTCAAGGCTTTTACTCAAGCATCATTCCCCACTAACTTTTTGTAGCCTTAATAAGAATAAGTATAGCATAAGATTTATGTTAATGGTGTTAAAAAACCCTTCCTTACAGACCTGGGCTGTTCATAAGCCAGGGAGTAAGAGAAGGGCTTTTTGCCGGTGGAAATAATGTACTTAGGGCTTTATGAGAGGGGTTAAGCCTTCAATATGGTTGATGGGCAGGGAAAATACCAGCGCACAGGCTTCATGGCCAATACCGTGATGTTCCGCTATGGAGGACATGATTGGAGGACAATCCTCTTCCCTGGCTAATATCATAATAACCTCCCTTTCGGGCTGGATTGTGATTCCCAGGAATTTTTCCGCCTGCTTCAGTCCCGCGCTGTGTCCTCTTAGGACCGTACCGCCGGATGCTCCGGCTTCACGTGCCTGATCCATAACATCGTCGGCGTACCCGCGATTGAGTATGGCCACTATAAGATTATGCGTTGTCGGTTTCATCTCGGTTCCTCCTTGATACTGGGATACTTTAGTCGTGTGGTCTTTCTTGACAGTACATACCATGAAATTGACCGGAACAGAAAAAACAATTCCTTTACCCGGCTTGCTTAATTGGAAATACCGGGTTATTTCTTCTACGACACGGTTTCCAAGCTGTCCCGGTACTTTGCTCAGGACGACGTCCTTCTCGGTCTCACCCAGGCCCAGGTAGGAAAGTATTGTTTTTTTTGCAGTGCCATGTCCTAATAAAACCACATTTGCGTGTACATTCATATCTGAGAGAATGCAAGCCAATCGTTCACCCTGACCTCGGTTTAAAATTGTAACAACTAATAATAAGGCTTGATTGTTCATGGGTTTCCCTCTTTCTCGGAAAGTGTGTCCGGCTGTTCTTTTATAACTGTATTATCATGAAAATCCGTATCATCACGGCTTTCCATGATATCCGACTGACCCGTCTCCTCCTCCAGGTCCTCGTCGTCCAGCAGGGCGTCGCTAAGGGCTTTATTGCGCTTAAGCTTAAGGTTATAAAACACTCCCAGTACCTGCATGGAAATAAGAGGCATAAGGGCCACCATGCCAATGATGCCGAAGGCATCGGTCATGATATTGCCGCCAACCGCTTCGCATATTCCGGCTGCGAAGGGTAGCAGAAAGGCGGCTGTCATGGTGCCGGAGGCCACACCGCCGGAATCAAAGGCAATGGCGGTGAAAATTTTCGGTGTAAAAAAGGTGAGTATCAGTGCCATGAGATAACCCGGAAGCAGAAGATACCATATGGTAAAGCCCCAAAGCACGCGGATTACCGAAAGCACCAGGCCCGCGCTGACGCCTATGGAGATGCCAATCATCATCATCCGGCGTCCGATGGCTCCGTTGGTAATTTCTTCAACCTGCTTGTTGAGAACATGGACGGCAGGCTCGGCATACACAACAAAGAAGCCGATAAGGGCGCTTAAGGGTACCAGAACCCAGCTGTAATCAGACAGGGCTATGGATTTGCCCAGATGGGTTCCAACGGGAAGATAACCGAGATTTACCCCGGACATAAATACGGTTAATCCTAAAAGAGTGTAAATTAGTCCCACTCCGATACGCATCAGACGGCCCTTTGAAAGATGCCTTTTAATGAGCTGAAATAACGCAAAAATAAGGGCTATGGGAAGTAATATGAGAAGAATTTCCCTGAATGAGGTTATCAGCTCGCGGGCATAAGCGTTAAGCATGCCGCCCAGAGACTCGATTACCGAAGGCGGCTCATAGGCATAGCCCGATTCTGTGGCATCATAGAGCATTCCCATAAATAAAACGGTGAGAACAGGACCGATAGAGCAGATGGCACATAATCCGAAGCTGTCCTGCTCGGCGTTTTTACTCCCGTACACCGCGGAAATACCGGCGCCGAGAGCTAAAATAAAGGGAACCGTAATGGGGCCGGTGGTGACTCCCCCTGCGTCAAAGCCTACCGCAAGAAAATCCGGAGCGGTAAACGCAGCTACGGCAAAGGTGATGCCGTAAAGGATGATAAACATCCTGGCCAGTGAGAACTGGAAAAGGATACGCAGCAAGGCCAGTACCAGAAAGATACCTACGCCCACCGCCACCGATAGAATAAGCACCAGATCCGGAACAGCCGGCACCTGCCGGGCAAGAACCTGCAAATCCGGCTCAGCAACAGTGACCACTATACCCAGACAGAAAAAGCTTATCAAAATAAGAGGCAGCTTTCGGGTTTCCGTCAGGCTTGAGCCAATGGTTTCCCCCATGGGACTAATGGAGAGTTCAGCACCCATTGTAAAAAGGGCGATTCCGATTATCAGCATGAGTGTGCCCACAAGGAACATGATAAAAGTCCAAAATGGCAGAGGAGCAATTGTAAGGTGAAGCCCCAGCACAATTCCGCTGACCGGTAAGACGGATTGTGCCGATTCCTTCAATTTCTCCAGGATGGGATTTCTCAT
>JAFADM010000177.1 GCA_023424865.1 Bacillota bacterium
TATGAACTGGGTGATAATGAATCCCATATTGCTTTCCACGTTGATAATATGGAAGAAGCTCATAAACTCCATTCGGAAATGGGCTGCATCTGCTTCGAAAACAAGTCTATGGGCATATACTTTATTGAGGATCCGGACGGCTACTGGCTCGAAGTAATACCGGCAAAAGGTTAATCGGCAGAAGACTGCAAGGCTTGAAATATGGAAAAGTATGATAAGCTTATCCGCTCAGACAGAAAAACCGTTGGACTTGAAATTACGCGGGATGGTCTTTTCGTTATCAGGGCCCCCAAGCGGATGTCTATGAAGATTATTGAAGATTTCGTCATAGAAAAAGACCGATGGATAAAGGAAAAAAAAGCGGAGGCTGAAAAGCGTATAAACGAGTGCAGGGATTGGGGGTTTTGCTCCGGAAACCGGCTCCTTTATATGGGAAAAGAAATAACACTATTATTGCATAATGAAACAGAAAGTAGGCGCCTTCGTCGTGTAAAGCTGGACGGGGACACTCTTTTGGCCCCCCATGCACCCGAGGACAGGGTTTCCTATTTGGTAAAATGCTGGTATATGGCACAGGCAAAAAGCTATTTAACTGCCCGTATAAGGGAAATTGCCAGTGAAACCGGTATACCCTTTTCCTCTGTTCGGCTCTCAGGGGCCCGGAGACGCTGGGGATCCTGTAGCGGCAAAAACAATATTAATCTTTCGTGGCGCTTGATAATGGCAGATCCCAGGGCTATTGACTATGTTATTATTCATGAGCTGGCTCATGTACGCCATAAAAATCATTCCAGCCGCTTTTGGGCAGAGGTGAAAAGACTCATGCCACTGTATCCTGTCTATCGCAGGTGGTTAAAGGACAACTCAAAAATACTGGACTTGTGGCCCAATAAATAACCGTGTCTTTAAGATACGGCTTTTTTTATTGCAATGCCATTTTTAGTATGTTATAATTAGTACCAGGTAATATAATCGTGGTAATAATAAATAGTTAAGTTGAATAGTAATTTGATATTTGCCGACCCTATAAAACGGAAAGGGGAGATTAAAATGACTTATGGAGTTGAAATGACCCTGGAAAAGGGAAGACGAATTGTAAGAGGCTTGGGCTTTTATAATACACGTCCGGTAAAAAATATACGTGAAATAGTAAAAAACAGTGCCCGAACCATGGGCAGCAAAACAGGCTTCATTTATAAAAAGGATGGCAATGTCATCCGAAAAACCTATCGCGATCTGGATCATGATGTGGATTTTGTCGGTACAGCCCTTGTGGATATGGGCTTTAAAGGAAAGAAAATTGCCATTCTTAGTGAAAACAGATATGAATGGGCCGTATCCTATTTCGCCATTGTCAACGGAACAGGTATCGGTGTGCCCCTGGATAAATACCTTCCTCGCAAGGAGGTTGAAAACCTGATTGAGCGGGGTGGGGTTGAAGCCGTTTTTTACAGCGGTGCCTACCATGATATTATGGTGGAGATTGCTGACAGCTTTCCTTCCGTAGGATTATTCGTGTGCTTCGACCCGCTGCCTAAAAGTACGGAGGATAAAAACCGCTTTACAACCTTTATGTCATTGAGGGATAAAGGTGAAGCTCTTTTTCGCTCCAATGACAGGCGCTTTGCCGATGCCGTGATTGATGTGAATGCAATGAGCCTGCTTCTGTTTACATCGGGCACCACCAATGCTTCCAAGGGTGTCATGCTGTCCCATAAAAATATCGCATCCAATGTGTCTTCGGTGGAGGGTATCCTGAAAATATACCCGGAGGATGTGCACTTGTCCCTTCTGCCTCTTCATCATACCTTTGAAAACACCATTGGCTTACTGTTTATGGTTCATAAAGGCGTGTGCATTGCTTACAGTGAAGGGATACGGCATATCGCCCAGAATATCAGGGAATTCAAGGTATCCGTGCTGGTGGCCGTACCTGCCATCTTTGAAGCCATTCACTCCAAATTTATGGAGGGCCTCGAGAAATCCGGTAAAAAGCCTCTGGTTGACAAGCTGATTAGCTTAAGTAACGGTCTGGATAAACTGCATATTCCTGCCCGCAGAAAGCTGTTAAAGTCCGTACTGGATAAGTTAGGTCCCAATTTAAGGCTGATGGTTTCAGGTGCAGCACCCATGAATCCCGAGATTATGAAGAACTTTCAGAACTTCGGCATTACCTTTCTTCAGGGCTATGGGTTAACCGAAACCTCGCCGGTAATCAGCGCCACCACGGAAAAGGTGAACAAGCTTGGGACAATCGGTGTTCCGGTAAAGGGTGTTGAAGTTACCGTGGATAAGCCCGATGAAAACGGCATGGGTGAAATTCTGGCCCGGGGTAAAAACGTTATGCTGGGTTACTATGAAAACCCGGATGAAACAAAGGACGTTATAGACGCGGACGGCTGGTTCAGAACCGGGGATCTGGGTATCATCGATGCTCAGGGAATTATCCGCATTACGGGACGAGCCAAATCCATGATTGTTTTTACCAATGGCAAGAAGGCTTTCCCGGAAGAATACGAGCAGCTTTTAAATAGCCTTTCAGGTATTAAAGAAACCTATGTTTGGGGGAATCCTGCTCCTGACGGAGATATTCAGGTTTGCGCCAAGATAGTTTTAAACAGAGAAGTCTTTGAAAACCAGCAGATCACCGATACTGAAAAGATAGGCGAAATTCTGGAGAAATACATTAAGGACATTAACCAATCCCTTCCCAAGTACAAAATCATCCGTTATTTTGTGTTCAGTGACGAGGAGCTGATTAAGACCACAAAAATGACCATTAAGCGGCCTCTGGAGCTGGAAAAGATGAAGACGCTTATAGAAAGCACCGGGAAGGATATGCGAAAGCTCAATAAAAGCCTGATATAACAGTAATAAGCTTAAAAGGCGGGTAAGAGCAATGCTAAGTGCCCTGCCCGCCTGTAATACGTACAAAGGACGCTGTCCAATGATTAGAAAAGCAGGGCCGAAGGACGGTCCGATAACTGAAGAATTCCTGAAAAGAGAAGAAAGCTTTAATACAGGAAGCCTGTGCACCATAGAACGCTACGGCTTTGAGAAAGCCTTTCATGATGTCTGGCTTCAGGAGAGCCGGGACGGATGTTTAACAGCGGTTTACATCCGTCTTTTTGGCTTTATGCACCTCTTTTGGCCCGATGCAGAGGGCTGTGAGGAGGCCCTGGAGGAAGCCGCCGATTTTTTAACCTTTATGGGCTCCGGCACAATTACAGGAAACTGGGCCATTATTCAAAAATTGAGTCCCTTTTTTACCAGCTTTACCCTTGAACAAAGCCGCCATATGGTGCTTGAAGGCGGCGAAAGGCTTGTGGATTCGTTTCTGGTGCGAACAGCAGGCTCCGGGGATTGCGGCTCTATGGCCCGGCTTATTATGGAAACCGAGGATTTTGCCCGCTTCTACCATACGCCTCAGGAGGTTGAACGAGGGATGCGGCAAAGACTGGAGCTGGGGCTTTGCCGTTACTACCTTATTGAAAGGGACGGCATCCTTGCGGCTCAAGCCCATTCTACTGCTGAAACCAGGCGTTATGCCACTGTGGGAGGTGTCGTCACCCGCAGATACTACCGCGGTCAGGGGCTTTCCGCCCAGGTTGTATCCGCATTATGCCGTGACTTGCTCAAAAGTGGGCTCCGTCCCGAGCTTAGCTGTACCGATGATACTGCGGCAAGGCTTTATGACAAACTGGGCTTTATTCATGTTTCCAACGGGGGCCTGCTGGTTAAGAAAAGGCAAATGGAGTGATAAGCTGTATTTTAAGCTGATAAATATAAAGTCAGTGTCCTATGATTTAATACAATATGATTTTTAAATACTTTGATTCCGAACATAACTTAATTGAGCGCTAAAGTAGGTTTATGTCTCGCCTTGCATATTCTAAATCAAAGTTTAAATATTATATATTGTTTAATTTGGAAAAATATGATATTCTATTCCTCAAGGAAGCATTGAGGAGTTTTTTATGTTCAGCAAGGTTTCAACCTGCGGATTGACAGGACTTGACGGCTATTTAATTGAAGTAGAGACGGATCTGTCCAACGGCATTCCTGCCTTTGATCTGGTTGGGCTTGCGGATATTTCTGTAAAGGAAGCTCGTGAGAGAGTGAGAGCTGCCGTTAAGAATTCAGGCTTTGATTTTCCTATAAAGCGGCTCACTGTCAATCTTGCCCCCGCTCACATCCGGAAAGAGGGAACCGGCTTTGACCTGCCCATGGCTATCGGCATTCTAACTGCATCCGAGGTTATTGCCAAAGAGGCCGTCGCCGGTTATCTTATTACCGGTGAGCTTGCTCTGGACGGAACCATTCGCCCTGTTTCCGGGGTGTTATGCAAGGCTATAGCCGCTCGGGAGCTTCAATTTAAAAAGCTTATGATACCGGCGGAAAACGCGGTGGAAGCCTCCTTGATAAAGGATTTGGAGATCTACCCCGTTCATTCCCTCTCGGAGGCAGTCGCGCATTTTAAAGGAATACATATCCTTGAACCGAGCAGGGGACAGACAGCCACTTACAGCCAGGAGCTGTCAAGCGGAGGGGATTTCAGGGAGGTTCGAGGCCAAAGGCATGTCAAAAGGGCGCTGGAGGTTGCTGCAAGCGGCGGACACAATCTTTTGATGACAGGAAGTCCGGGCTCGGGAAAAACCATGCTGGCAAGGAGACTTCCCTCCATTTTGCCAGCACTAACCTTTGAAGAAGCCCTTGAAACCACAAAAATATACAGCGTAGCAGGCTTATTGCCTCCAAATGCCCCCCTTATCAGCCGAAGGCCCTTTCGGTCTCCCCATCATACGGGAAGCTCCACAAGCTTAATCGGCGGAGGCCGTATACCCCGTCCTGGTGAGGTGAGCCTTGCCCATAACGGTGTGCTTTTTCTGGATGAAATACCGGAGTTTGGACGTTCTACTCTGGATGTGCTCCGACAGCCCTTGGAGGATGGTTTTACCTCTATTTCAAGAGTCCATGCATCTGTTTCTTATCCCAGCCGGTTTATGCTGATTGGTGCTGCAAATCCGTGCAAATGCGGCTATTATGGTGATGAATCCCAGCCCTGCACCTGCTCGGAGAAAGAAGCACGCAGTTATCAGGGGCGTCTTTCCGGTCCCATTCGGGATCGGTTCGACCTTTGCGTCAGAGTACCAACCCTAAAGTATGAAGAAATACTTTCAAATCAGCCTGAGGAAAGCTCCGACACCATTCGCAGGAGGGTGGATCAGGTGAGAAGCATGCAGCAGATACGCTATCAGGGATTGTCGATTTACAGTAACGCTGGTCTGTCCGGTGAACATATACGAAAATTCTGCGTTTTAGATCCGGAAGCAGGAAGGCTCTTAAAATCAGCCTTTGAGCACATGCATTTAAGCGCCCGGGCTCATGACAGAATCTTAAAGGTTGCAAGAACCATAGCCGACATGGAGCAATCCGAAACCATAAAAGCCCCCCATCTTGCCGAAGCAGTTCAATACCGCTGAGGAATGCTTCACAAGTATATCGGGGCTTTTAGAGTATAAAAGATGGATAAAGGATGGAAAACAGGATGGCTTTTGCCTTGGAAGATTGGGTAGCGCTAAAGGAATTGGAAGGTATGGGTCCAACTAAAAAACTGGATCTCATAAAAGCTTTGGGGGATCCTGCCCTTGCCCTGGAAGCCGCGAAGGATTCAGGCCTGGGGGAAGGGCTTGAAAAGGCTCTGGCTGAAGCTCACCGCATACTTACCTTATGCGAAAAAAAGGAGATTCAAGTTATCGCTTTATCTCACGAGGCTTACCCGGAGCTTTTAAAATACATATCGGATCCACCCCTTGTTTTATATGTAAAGGGAACCTTACCTGATAATCCTTCACTGGGGGTGGTGGGATCCCGGCGTGCCTCCTCCTATGGTATTGATGCTGCGGTTAAGTTTTCTTCCCAGCTATGCAAAGCAGGCTTTTCGGTGGTAAGCGGAATGGCCAGGGGCATTGATACCGCCGCCCACTGCGGTGCGCTCAAAGGCGGAGGCCCTACGGCGGCTGTTCTCGGTTGCGGTCCTGATTTCGTGTATCCTCCTGAAAATGCGATGCTTATGGAGCGTATAGCAGAAAACGGAGCCGTGCTGTCGGAATACGCCCCCGGCACCGAGCCCAGAGCCTTTCACTTTCCCTGCCGCAATCGGATTATCAGCGGTATGTGCCTCGGAGTTATGGTGGTGGAAGCCGGTGTCAAAAGCGGATCCCTTATTACCGCCCAAACCGCTTTGGAGCAGGGGAGGGAAGTGTTTGCCGTACCGGGAAACCTGAGCAGCTTTAACAGCAGGGGCACCAACAAGCTCATCCAGGACGGTGCCAAGCTTGTGCTTGCGCTTTCGGATATTCTGGAGGAATTCGGCATGGATACCAGCTCCCTTGAAGCTCGCAGCCTCAAGGACACTCCATTGCCATTGGCAGTTAAACTTTTTTCTGAGACAGCCGGATCTTACGACGGCACCCTCACTGTTCCTGAAAAGGAAGTCCTTATAAATCTTGGGATTGAAGATCTCTTTGATGAGGAAATGGGAATGAAAACAGGTATGAAGCCGTCCGAGCTAAGTGGCGTTTTATTGTCCCTGGAGCTTAAAGGCCTAATCCAGCGAACGCTCTCAGGGCGCTTTCGCCGTACCCTATAGCCTGTTTTTAACGAAGGCATTGAAAAGTATAATGAAGCTGCCCAACGCCCTTTGCCTTATCTCGCAGAAGTTATTCGGTACAGGTATTGGCATGAATGAGCCAGGTTATGAATAAAATGGACACAGAAGAGCAAACCGGGCGGCTTGGTTATGAAAGTCCTGTACATCAAAAAGAAATACCTGTTTTCTATATCCCTTTTTATACTGGCGGTCTTCTTTTTAATTGTCAATATTACCATTGCGCGCAATTATGTAAGGGAGGTTAATTCGCCTTACCGCCAGGATATTCCCATTTACTCCGTTGAAAGTGAAGGAAAAAAATGCGCCATCACCTTCGACTGTGCCTGGGGAGCCGATGATATTCCCAGACTGTTGGATATACTGGATAGTTATAAAGCCAAGGCAACCTTTTTTATTGTAGGGACCTGGGCGGAAAAATATCCGGATGTGGTCAGGCTAATGGCGGAAAAGGGACATGAGGTGGCAAATCACGGTTACTCCCATCAGCATATGGCTCAAATACCCGAAGCAAAAATAAAGGAAGAAATAACACGCTGTACGGAACTGCTGGAAAAAATAACAGGGCAGGAAATCAAGCTGTTCCGAGCACCCTATGGGGAGTACAACAG
>JAFADM010000179.1 GCA_023424865.1 Bacillota bacterium
TTATTGAGGCAATTGATGATATAGGCTACAATGCCATTGAATGCTGGGGAGGCGCCACCTTTGACGCCAGCCTGCGTTTTTTGAACGAGGATCCCTGGGAGCGGCTCCGTAAATTAAAGGCCAAGGCTAAAAAGACCCGTCTCCAGATGCTCCTCAGAGGACAGAACCTTCTGGGCTACAAGCACTACGCAGACGATGTGGTGGACTATTTTGTACAGAAGGCTGTGGCCAACGGTATGGACATTATCCGTATCTTTGACGCCCTCAACGATTTTAGAAATATCGAGCGGTCCGTTAAGGCCTGTAAAAAGGAGGGGGGCCACGCTCAGGCGGCTTTCTCCTACACCACCAGCCCCTTCCACAGCCTGGATCAGTTTGTGAAGGATGCCAAGACCCTTGAAAACATGGGGGCCGACTCCATCTGCATTAAGGACATGGCAGGACTTTTAACTCCCTATGACGCTTACAATCTTGTAAAAGCCCTTAAAGAAAACATAAAGGTTCCCATTGAGCTTCATACCCATTACACCAGCGGTATCGGCTCCATGACCTATTTAAAGGCCATTGAAGCTGGCGTTGATATTGTGGACTGTGCCATATCCCCTCTGGCCATGGGAACCTCCCAGCCGCCTACCGAGCCCCTGGTAGCAACCCTTCAGGGCACACCTTATGACACGGGCTATGATCTTAACAAGCTCAATGTCATTGCCGAATACTTCACCAAGCTGAAGGACAAATACCTGGCCAGCGGCCTTTTGAATACCAAGGTCATGTCGGTAGATGTCAATGCCCTTATTTACCAGGTACCCGGCGGCATGCTGTCCAACCTGGTATCCCAGCTTAAGCAGGCGGGGAAGGAAGACAAGTATCTGGATGTGCTCAGGGAAGTCCCCCGGGTTCGCGCCGATCTGGGCTATCCTCCGCTGGTTACTCCTTCCAGCCAGATTGTAGGAACTCAGGCCGTAATGAATGTTATTGTGGGTGAACGCTACAAAATGGTGCCCAAGGAAACCAAGGGTATTGTAAAGGGCGAGTACGGCATAACTCCCGCACCCATTTCCGCGGAAATCGTGAAGAAGATTATTGGCGACGAGGAGCGCATTACCTGCCGTCCTGCCGATCTCATTCCTCCCGAGCTGGATAAGATCCGGAAGGAAGCCGCCGAATACATCGAACAGGACGAGGATGTGCTTACCTATGCCATGTTCCCTCAGGTAGCACCTAAGTTCTTTGAGTACCGCAAGGCTCAGAAATATAAAATTGATCCGGATATGGTGGACTACGAAAACAGGGTTCATCCTCTGGGCTGAAGACCTGACGGCGAAAAGCCGGTAATCAGGAATCCTTTGGACTGTATAGAGGGAAAGGGGTAATCACCCCCCAAGTTTCTTAAAAAGCAGGAAAGCGAAAGTCCGGAATGATTAAGGGCTTTCGCTTTTTTTTGCCGCTTAACTGCCATAAGCCGACTCCGTTAAAAATCAGTCAATCATAATTGAAGCCGGATGAAAATCATGGTAGACTATAAGGCAGAATAAGGATCACCCTGTTGATTTATGCTATTAGCAAGACTTTTCTTAAAATAGCTGAACGAAATATATGAAGAAAGGTAAGATAAGGAGATGTCGAAATTAACACTGGACTATAAAAAAGCACTGGACTTTGTCGGTGAACATGAAATCGCCTATCTTGAAAATCAGGTTAATGCCGCTCATACCCTGCTCCATGAAAAGACAGGCCCCGGAAACGATTTTTTGGGCTGGGTAGAGCTTCCAAACAATTATGACCGTGAAGAATTTGAACGTATCCAAAAGGCTGCAAAAAAAATCAGGGAGGACTCCGATGTTCTTATCGTTGTAGGCATTGGCGGCTCCTATCTGGGTGCCAGGGCTGCCCTGGAAGCACTGGGGCATACCTTCTACAACACGCTGCCTAAAGCAAAGCGTAACGGTCCTGAAATTTATTTTGCGGGAAACAGCATCAGCTCAACGTATTTGTCAGACCTTCTGGAGCTGGTTGAGGGCAAGGATATTTCCGTTAATGTTATTTCCAAGTCCGGTACCACCACCGAGCCTGCCATTGCATTCCGTATTCTGAAGGAATATATGGAGAAGAAATACGGCAAGGAAGGTGCCAAGGGACGTATTTACGCCACCACGGATAAGGCCAGAGGCGCCCTTAAAACCCTTTCCGATTCGGAAGGCTACGAAACCTTTGTTATTCCCGATGATGTGGGAGGCCGCTTCTCCGTTCTTACCGCAGTGGGGCTTCTGCCCATTGCCGCTGCCGGCATTGATATTAATGAGATGCTTACAGGAGCTCAGGCTGCCTACGTAGACAGCAAAAAGCCCTTTGCGGAAAACGACTGCTACAAATACGCTGCCGTTCGCAATGCCCTTTACAGAAAGGGAAAGACCATAGAAATCATGGTCAATTACGAGCCGTCTCTTCACTTTGTTGCCGAATGGTGGAAACAGCTTTATGGTGAGAGCGAAGGCAAGGATCAGAAGGGTATCTTCCCAGCAGGCGTGGACTTTTCCACGGATCTTCACTCCATGGGTCAGTACATTCAGGACGGACGCCGTGAGCTTTTTGAAACGGTTCTCAATGTGGAGACCCCACGCAAAAGCTTAAAAAATATAGCCACCGCGGACGATCTGGATAAGCTTAATTACCTTACCGGCCGTGAAGTGGATTTCGTTAACAAAAAGGCCATGCAGGGCACTATTCTGGCCCATAACGACGGTGGGGTGCCTAATCTTGTAATTAATATCCCTGAAATGACCGCCTACTGGTTCGGCTACATGGTTTATTTCTTTGAAAAGGCCTGCGGCGTAAGCGGCTATGTACTGGGTGTCAATCCTTTTGATCAGCCCGGTGTGGAAGCCTATAAGAAAAACATGTTTGCTCTTCTGGGCAAGCCTGGTTTTGAGAAGGAAAAAGCAGAGCTTGAAAAAAGACTGTAAGCAAAATAAGCTGTAATTAATAAGAGGCTTGAGCCAGCAAAGATAATAAGCTGAAAGAGATTGTATGCAAACTGTATGCAATATGGTATACGCTACAAAGTTCAAAGACATTAAGCAGGGCTTGGTACGTAAACTGAAACAATAAAAATAAGACAGAAAATATCAAAAAACACTGTGCTTGTGCATAGTGTTTTTTTGATGGGATTAATCATTTATTCAGGGCTTGCCCATGGGAGATGAACCGCCTTGTATATCAAAAAATGTACTCCCGACGATTGTGGAAGGCTTGCAGCTTTAAACCGGAAACTAATCGAGGACGAAGGTCGGAAGCGTACCACAACGACGGAGCAGTTGAAAAAAAGAATGGCCGCT
>JAFADM010000510.1 GCA_023424865.1 Bacillota bacterium
AATGCCATTGCCAATAGGAATGGTAAAGGTAGGATCAATATTCAAGTGGATTCCCAGCTTGGGAAATTCAATATACTGTGCGGCTGCACCTACGGTTAAGACCCCCATTTTCAAAACCTCCAATACTTTAAGCTTTATCTTACTTCAATCTACTCTCTTAATTTAGACTTTTCTCTTACTTTAAACTTTTCTCTTACTTTAAACTTTTCCTTACTTCAATCTTCTCTCTAACCTCAATCTTATCTATTACTTCGTTCTTGTCTCTTACTTTAAATTTCTTTCTTTATTCTTTAAGGATGAACAACTGATAGTACGGCTGTCTTTCCAAGGACCTCCTTTGCAAGGCCCTTTAAATACTCTCTGTCAATTTCCTCGTAGACCTTATTTAAGTCAAAATAATTGCCCTCAATAAAGTAAGCGTCCATGATATCTCTGGCAATGCCGTCGGGTGAGTTAAGAGTTCTTACAAATCTTCCCTGAAGAGCTTTTTGAATGCGTACAAAATCCTCTTCCTCCATGCCCTTTTCTATAAGCTCCTTCATGGCCTTGTCGATTCGTTCAGCCGCTTTTTTAGGATCAGGAGACTGTCCGGCGCAGGCAATATAGCCAAAGCTTTTATCAAGGCTGACCTCGTAGCGGAAGGAATCGTTTATGAGTCCTTCGTCATAGAGCTGCCCATAAAGCTCCGAGCTTTTTCCCATAACATAATCCATGAGTATTCCCAGGCCTGTGCGCCTTTTTTGCAGCTCATAGCCGGTGACCCTCACCGAATCCTTAATTCCCATACTGAAAAGCGGCATGGAAACAGGCAGTCTTTGTTCCTTATAGGTTTGATTCGGTTCCTCCGGTTCTTCGGGATACCTTTTTTCCACCTTTGCTCCGTCCTTGAAGAAAATGTTTTTATCAACAATACGGAACACTTGATCCGGCTCCAAATCCCCTACCACCAGGACCATCATGTTGGAGGGAGTGTAGAAGGTATTGTAGCAATCGTACAAAAGCTCCTTTGTAATTTGTGCCACGCTTTCCACGCTGCCCGCGATGTCCAGCTTCACCGGGTGGCTGACGTAGAGGCAATCCAGCATATTAAAGAAAACGCGCCAATCCGGATTGTCCTGATACATCCTTATTTCCTGATTGATAATTCCCTTTTCCTTCTCCACATTCTCATCAGTGAGCCAGGGCTTTTGCACATAGTCCAGAAGCATGGCAAAATTCTCGTCAAAGCGTTCGGTGCAGGAAAAATAATAAACCGTCTGACTGAAGGCAGTGAAGGCATTTGGTGAAGAGCCCATCCGGGAAAAGCGCTCAAGCATATTGCCGTCTTCCTGTTCAAAAAGCTTATGCTCAAGAAAATGAGCGATGCCGTCAGGAACAGACAGTTCCTTGCCGCTTCCCTGTACCTTGAATTGATTGTCGATGGAGCCGTAATCCGTTGCAAACAAAGCTGTTTTCTTGTTGTACCCTGCCTTCTTCAAAAAGACCACAGGCAGACCACTTTCGTGCCGGTATTCATAAAGGGTTTCACCCAGCTGCTCATAAGGTATGGTTTTATAGTTCATGCTTTAAGCCTCCTCCCCGCCTTGGGTTCCGTCAGGATGCAGAAAATAGACGGTATCCAGAGTCACATTTTGACCGGCCCGAACCACATCCTCCACAGTTACTTTCTGAAATTTCTCATGAGTGGATTCAAAATCATCACCGCTTTTGGAAATATGCTGGCTTAAAAAGAAGTCCACAATGGCGCCCTGGCTGTCCTGCATGGCTTTTATTCCTGTTTCGAGGGCATTGAGTGAGGCTTTCAGCTCTCTTTCCTCAATATTTCCGGTGCGCATATCCTCCACCTGCTTTAAAATGATGGCTTCGGCCTTTTCCAGGTTCTCAGCCTCAATGCCGCTCATAATGATCATAAGCCCCTTATAGCGTTCCAGCATGGATTGGGCGTAATAGGCCAGGCTTTCCTTTTCCCTTACATTCTGAAAGAGCTTGGAATTCAGGTCGCCGCCCAGTATGCCGTTGTAAACGACCAATGGGAAATAGTCGGGGCTTGAGGGCTCGACGCCGGTGCGAAAGCCAAGACAGAGCTTGCCCTGATTGACATCCATAGGCTCGTCCACCCGCCGGATAGAAGGCACGATTTTCTTAACACTGGGAATATGAAGGGGTTTAATCGTCTTTCTGTCCAAAACGGAAAAGCCGTCTATAAAGCGCTGCACACTGGCATCATCCACATTTCCCGAAATATAGGCATAGGCAGGATAGGTAGAAAGCATTTCCTTATAAAAGCCATAGGTAATTTCAGGCGTAAGCAGCAGTATACCTTCCTCAGAGCCGTCATCGGACACCTCAAAGGGTTCGCCCTGGCACATTTCCTCCATACAGCGGTCGAGAGAAAAACGCATTTTATCATTGACCCGGCTACGGATATAATTAATCTGATTGTCTCTTTCTTTAGAAAAAAGGTCTTTTTTGAAGCCCCCGTTCTCAATAAGCGGCCGGGTAAGCATCCCCATGAACAAATCACTGCAGGCTTCAAAAAGCTTTTCCCCGCCAAGGGTGTATTTATCGGCAATGTGAGACATATGAAAGCTTAAGATCTGCATTTCGCCCTTTTTATTGACACCGGCATCCACATCTGCGCCATAGAGACTTTCCAGCTTTCTTTCAAGCTCTTTAACAGTAGGGAAATCCTTCCATCCTTTTTTCATTAGAGAAGGAAGCAGCGCATTTCCCGAAGCCCTGTCCTCCTGGAGCTTATCAATAAAAAATAGGTCAACCCGCGTGGTTTTAAACTTATCGGATGCAATGCGATAAAAACTGATACCGTTTTTCTCGGCAAGCTTCTCCGCCTTTGTCTTATCGACAGCAGTCACCATGGCGTTTTTCCTCCCTTTTGCACGCATTGGGCTCTCTAATACCCTATTTCCCGGTATTTTTAAAGCCATTATACCATAAAAGGGTTCTCGTTATCAGTTAAAAATATGCATTGGAAGGCGTTGCAAAGGTTTAAAAGGGCGTTTTCGGGCAATTATTAGAATCCAATTAGAAGCGTATTAGATTGTGATTGAATAACTAACGGAGGATTTACATATCTGATATAGTAATTTCATTGAGGTTTTATAACCGCTTAAACAGAAATAAATAGGAGAGAACAGGTATGTTATGGTTGAGACGTCTTGGATGGTGCATGGTAGCCCTGCTTCTTGTAGGTATTGTGTATGGAGGAAGCTTAATTTGGGGCATGAGCCGAAGTGAAGGAGAGATAAAAATGAATTTTGGATTTGGTAACACCTACAAAGTAGACGATTATAAAACGGAAGATTTAACAAACATTGAAACAATAGAAATTATTACATCAAGCTCAGATACTTCTTTGTCCACCAGTACCGGTTCCAAGCTGGAGGCATCCCTTACCGGCTCCATCACAACCTTCTCGCCCAATCCTGAGCCTAAGCTAATTACCAGTGTTTCAGGCAATACCCTTACAATTGAAGAAGTTCGAAAAAGCGATGTTGCGCTTTATTTTTCCAATACTTCTTTAAAGCTTGACATCACCCTTCCCGAAGATTTCTCCGGGAGCCTGGTTTTTACCGGCTCCTCTTCCACGCTGAATGCAGAGCCTCTGGCGCTTACAAATTTGGATATTAAGACCTCTTCCGGGGATATAAAGCTTACCAAGGTTGAGCTTTCAGGCGAATTCAGAGCGGAATGCAGTTCAGGAGGGATTGAGCTTGATATCCTTTCTGCGAACCGTGCCACACTTAAAACCTCCTCCGGAGATAAAAAGCTTGGATCAATAGCACTGACCGACGATATGAACTGCCTTTCAAGCTCGGGAACCAGCGATGTACAGGCTCTGGTCTGCGCAAATGCCAATTTTGAATCCTCCTCGGGAGATATCCGAATCACTCAGGCCGACACAACAGGACTTCTCGCACAGGCTTCCTCCGGTTCCATTAAAATAAAAGCTTTTAAAGGCGGCGCCCGAATAAAAACTTCCTCCGGCAATGTTACGCTTAATTGCACCGCACTGACCGATAGCCTTTCCCTTGGTGCCCAATCAGGCACCATTACACTGGCCTTTCCTAACGGCGGTGATTTTAAACTAAACGCGACGGTTAATTCCGGGAGCATAAGGAATGATTTTACACTAACCGAGAGTCAGTCAGAAGAAAGGCGGCTGACGGGCATTCTTGGCAATGGCGGTACTGAAGTAAACCTATCCACCTCCTCCGGCGATATTCGTATTAAAAAGAGTCTTTGATTTTAATCAACACATAAACACTAATCAATAATACAGCAATTAATAATACAAAAGGCTCTTGAAAGAAAAACAAACTTTCAGGAGCCTTTTTACAAAGCATAGAATTCTCCGACGAAAAGGGAGAAGCCCCAGGGCCTCTCCCTTTCAATTATGCTTGACTTGATTATGCTTAGCTTGATTATGCTTAGCTTTAATGCTGGTTATGACGAACAAGTCCGATACGCTTGCTGATTTCAAGCACAGGGAACGGTACAAACGCCAGCAGCACGGCAATTAAATACATGTTTCCGGATAGTTGTGTCAGCTCAAAGATTGTGGCGATGGGAGGCACGAATACTACCAGAACAATCATGGCAACTGAAACGGCCGCCGCTTTCAGCAGAGCTTTGTTGGTGTGGAACCCAATACTGAACAGGGATTGGCCGGAACGCATGTTAAAGGCCTGCACAATCTGGGTTAGGGACAGGATAAAGAAGGCCATGGTTCTGCCCGCAACCAGGTCGCCGGTAGTCTTCCAACCGATAATGAAGCCCGTCAGGGTTAAGATGGCAAACATCGCGCCCTGAAGTACAACCTGCACGCCAAGTCCATTGGCAAAAACGCCTTCATTCTTGGGTTTGGGCTTACGATTCATAATTCCGCTGTCCACAGGCTCCATACCAAGGGCAATGGCCGGCAGACTGTCGGTAACAAGGTTAATCCACAATAGCTGCATGGAAAGAAGGGGTGCTTCTCTCCAAAGAAGCATGGCAAAGAATACGGTAAATACTTCGCCGATATTGGTACCCAAAAGGAAGCCTACCACCTTGCGGATAT
>JAFADM010000359.1 GCA_023424865.1 Bacillota bacterium
TTCGTGAAGAACGGACGCAACGGGGCTGGACGATTGAACATCTTGCTGAACGAATGGATTTATCTCCTTCCTTTTTAGGAAGCGTGGAACGTGGTGAACGCAGCTTTAGTCTGGCAAAGCTTTATGCCGTCTCCGAGCTTTTTGGAGTGACCACCGATTCTCTTATTAAGGAAAACCTGCCCGATCCGTCCAGAGTGGAATCCTTTGGTCTTCTTCTTAATGAACTGGATGACTCGGAATACCGTTCGGTATACGAAATTGCCCGAACAGCCACTCGGCACCTAAAAAGGAAGGCGTGAGCCTTCCTCTTATTTTTTATAAAAATTCCAGTACCTCCCCCGAAGAAAACAGATAAACGTACCTGTTTTTTACCGGCTTTCCCGCCAGCTTTTCAAGGGCACGGGCATAGGTCCTGATTTGAAGGGCATAGCGGTTTTTCAGCTCCTCAAGCCTTCCGGGATAAACCGCGTCGGTTTTGTAGTCCAGAAGCACCAGGCCGTCCTCCTCTTCAAAAAAGCAGTCAATGACGCCCTGAAGTATAAGCTTTTCACCTGCCAGGGCATCCTCCGCCATAAAGGGAAAGAGCTCGTAGCCGGGTATGGCCATATGAAAGGGAACCTCCCTGGAAACCTTTTTGGAAGCCAGCATGCGCTTACCCGGATCAGACTGAAAAAAAGCCCTTATTCTTTTGGTATTCACACTTTTAGCCTGGAGTTCAGTAAGGAAATCCTTTTCCACCATGGAACGAAGCTGATCCTCCACCGGCTTGCCGTGAAGCTCCAGGTGCTGCATGACAAAATGAAGCACGGTTCCAATCTCTGCGGCGGAAAGGCCCTTTTTCTCTTCCAGGAAAAGCGGCTTTTTAATGAGTACAGCAGGCTTATCAGGCATAAGCAGGGCATCCTCGTCCCGGTTTACCTCCAAAAGCCGCTTCATTTCCGTAACGGATACCTTGGAGGGTATCCGGCTTGCACCTTCAAAGACATAGCTCCAGGAGAGCCGCCGCGAAACCTCTCCGTCATCCGTTTTACTCTCGGCTGATTCCGAAGTGAGGGCACTGTTCAGCCATTCCACCAGGGCCTGCTCCCCCACGGCTTTTTCCCCTTCCTCCCCTGTCACATCCCTTTTATGCCAGCGCCTTATTTCAAAGGCGGAGGGTTCCGTCTCCCCTGATAAACCCAAGTCTCCGTTAAAACCGCCCCATTCTCTTAAGGCTCCTCCTTGAGGATGCCCCATAAGAGCCGGGCCAACCCAGTCCAGGTACCGGGTTGCCTTCAGCATGGCGTAGGCAGGCAGACGAAGCTCACCATCTCCCAGACGCCCCCATTTTTCGCAGGCCTTGGCCACATCGGCTACTGTTCCTGTCAGGATGAGCTTTTCCCTGGCCCGGGTAAGGGCCACATACAGAATGCGCATCTCCTCGGAAAGGGTTTCCCGCCGTATTTTTTCCCTTAAGGCAAGCTTGGCGGCGGATGGGTAGGAAAGCCGGATGCGGGTGTCCACCACATCGGGGCCAAAGCCCAGATCCTGATGCAGCAGAATACTTTTGTTCATGTCCTGCATATTGAACTTTTTGCCCAGCCCGGCTGCAAAGACCACGGGAAATTCCAGTCCCTTGCTTTTATGTATGCTCATGATACGCACCACATTGTCGTTTTCACCCAGGGTTTTGGCGCTGCCCATGTCCCCCTGGCTGCTTTTGAGCCTGTCCATAAATTGAATGAAGTGAAAAAGCCCCTTGTAGCTTGTTTCCTCAAACTGCCCTGCTCTTTCAAAAAGAATGCGCAGGTTAGCCTGGCGCTGCCCCCCTGCGGTCGAGGCTCCCACAAGCGCGTAATAGCCGGTCTCACTATAGAGCCGCCATAAAAGCTGATCTGTAGGCAAGTGAAGGGAAAGAGCCTGCCAGGCCTTAAGCTTTTGAAGGAAGCGGACGGATTTGGCTATCAGGGCTTCCTCACCGGGACTTTTGGGGCATGGGGCTTCCTGATCCAACCCTGCCAGCTTTACCAGGGCGTCGTAAAGGCATACCTTTCTGTCAGCAAGACGGATGCTTGCCAAATCATCGGTGGTATAGGAAAAAAGCGGCGAGCGAAGCACCGCCAGGAGGGGAATATCCTGAAAGGGGTTGTCGATTATCTGGAGGAGGGAGAGCATAATCTCCACCTCTACGCTTTTAAAAAAACCTGTTCCCGTGTCGGCAAAGGCCGGAATACCGTTTTGGGCAAGCTCCTCCATAAAAACCTCGGACCATTTGCTGGTAGTGCGAAGAAGAACGACAATATCTCTGAATTCCAACGGACGATAACCCTTCCGGCTTTTATCAAAAACCTGAAAGGCGCAGCCATCCTCCCGAGGGCTTTTCAGCTCCAGAATTCGTCTGGCGCAAACCCTGGCCTCCAGGCGAATGGCGTCCAGAAACTCCGCGCTTTCCTCAAAATCCACCGCTTCCCCGCCGTCCTCTTCTCCGGCGCCAGGAGAAGCCTCAGCTTCAATTCCGGGAGCAGCATTTCCTTCATCCTGCTCCGGACCGGAGGTTTCAATAAGATGAAATTCCGCCGCACCGCCAAAGAGGGTGTCCGGCTCCTCCGGTTCAGGGTAAAGAGCGCCGGGATACAGGGCTTCCTCCTCGGTATAATCAAGCTCTCCGGCTTCCTGTGACATTATTCTGAAAAAAACGTAGTTGATGGCATCCACCACCGATTTACGGCTTCTGAAGTTCTTATATAGCAAAATTTTTCTAAAAGGGCTGCCTTCCTCCATGGTATAGAGCCGGTACTTTTCCATGAAAAGATCCGGGCGGGCCTGACGAAAGCGGTAAATACTCTGCTTCACATCGCCCACCATGAAAATATTGGGCCTGTTTTCATCCACCCTGGAAATGAGGCTTAAAAGCAATTCCTGTACCAGATTGCTGTCCTGATACTCATCAATAAAAATTTCCTCAAACCTCTCCCTGTAGGATTTTGCGGCCTCCGTAGGCTCAAGGCCGTCATCGGTTTTAACGGCCAGCACCTCCAGGCAGTAATGCTCCAGATCATTAAAATCCGCCAACGAGCGGCGGCTCTTTTTTTCCTCAAAGCGGCGGCTAAAATCCTCAACCAGCAGGGAGAGGCATTCCATAAGAGGGTGCAATACCTTAAGATCCTTATAGAGCTCACTGCTCTTGGCGATAAAAAACCGCTCCCTGAGCTTCTTTATACCGTCCTTTACCTCATCCCTTTCCCGTTTGAAGGCCTCCTGAAGTACCTTATCCCCTTCCTTTACTATGGGAAGACGGCCAAAGCCATAGGTGTCCAGAGCCGTAACCAGCCTGTCCCATAGGCCCGTTTCCTCTTTATCAAGAAAGCTTATAAGTCCGTCCAGGGCAATTAGATCCTCTTTTGAGGCCTGGAGGTATTTTTCAAGGCCCTCCGCCTGATGAAGCCTTGCTTGAAAGGCCCGGTAGCGGGCGACCATACCTTCAAGCTCCTGACGTGCCGCGGTAATAAGAAGCCTGCCCCAGGGTGAAAGGGCAAAATCCGGCTCATCGGCTTCATCAGCTTTATAGGCTTCACCGGCTTCTTCGGCTTCTTCGGCTTCACCCGCTTCACCGGCTTCACCGGCTTCACCGGCTTCACCATGGCCAGGTACACAGAAAAGGCCCGTCATCTCCTTAAGCCAGGCCTCCGGCCACGGGCTGCTCTGGACAAACTCATAAAGATTCAGCACCATATCCATGATAAGACTGTCATCCCTGTTTCCCCCATAGCATTCCAGAAGATCAAAAAAGCCCTTGCTTTCCTCCGCTTTTTCATATTGATCCTCAAAAAGCTCATTTAAGGCCTCCAGCTTCATGAGGCGGCCTTCCGTTTCGTCCAGGATGCGAAAGCCCGGATCCAGGTTCAGTCGATGGAAATGGCTTTTAACCACCTCCATGCAAAAAGCGTGAATGGTGGTTATGCTTGCCTTTCCAACCAAGGTCATCTGCCTTCTTAGAAGGGCCGAACCAGGATTGTTCTCCAGTGCCTCGGCCAGGGCTTCAGTGAGCCTGGCGCGCATTTCCGCGGCAGCGGCGTTTGTAAAGGTAACGATAAGGAGCCGGTCCAAATCCACAGGTTCCTTTTCATCGGTGACACGTCGGATAATCCTCTCAACGAGCACCGCCGTCTTGCCTGCTCCCGCGGCTGCTGCCACAAGCAGGTTTGAATGTCTTGCCGTTATGGCGGCAAGCTGTTCCTCTGTCCATCGGGCCGTACTCATTTGGTTCCCTCCTCCTTTGCAATCATATCCCATACCTTATCGCTGGGCCGGTCGTAAAGCTGCCTGTAGCCATTGTCCTTCCGGCTTGGATCAAACTGGCAGACTGCAGAATAGGCGCAAAACTGGCAGGACGTACCGCTCTTTTTTTTATAGGGCCGTATGGCTGCGCTTCCGGTGAGAATTTTACCGCACAGGCTTTTTAAAAGCCTTCGGGTGTATCGCCTCAAAACCTTGAACTGATCCAGGGAAGCCACCGACGAATTTTTGCCTAAGGCCTCGGCTTTGGTAAGAGATACGGGCAGGATGGGCGAGGTTCCTGTAAACTCCCTGTCCATTTGCCGGATAAGCCGGACATCGGCCAGAAGAAGGCCCCGCATTTTAAGCTGCTTTTGGATGGCATCCTCAATTTCCTCTTCAGTGACCGGCCCGTTCTTTTTAATAATGGGATCGTCCACCCGAAAATAAAGCATGCCGCCGGGCAGGAAATCTCCCACGCCCCAGAGAGCATCCATATAGGTTACAAGCTGAATTTGAAGGCCGTAGTAAAGATCCGAAAGCTTGAAGTCCTTGGCTCCCGACTTATAGTCCACAATACGAAGGTAGGTGCCCTCCTCGGTGCGCAGGGCATCCACCCGGTCAATACGTCCGGTAAGGTAAATACGCTTGCCTGAGTCCAGCTCAATAACAATGGGAGGGAACTTCTCGGACGCACCAAAGCCCATTTCATAGCCAAGAGGCTCAAAGCTGCTTCTCCGGATATGTCCGGCAACAAGCCAGACAGCCCGGGTAATCACCCGCTTAAGCCTCAGAGTAAGGGCAGTATAGCGTCTGGAGCCGGAAATGCCGGAGCCACCCATTTTTTCAAGCATCTCATCTACAATGGCCGATACCTTTTCCTCGCACCAGGCCCTGGAAAAATCACGCCAGGAGGCTTCCCCTTTCTCAATGGCTTCGGAAAAGAGACGGATAACCTCATGCATAAAGGTGCCCACATCCGGAGCGCTCAGCCTGAACATCTTCCGCTCCTGGGCATCGAGCCCATATTTTACAAAGTATGAAAAGGGACAGGTGGCAAAGCTTTCAAGCCGTGAAACGCTGGTGCGGGAAGGATCGCCGTAAAGGGCTGCCACTGTAGCCTCGTCCATGATTTCCGCCTCATTGCGCCTTAAAAAGGCCTCCCTGACAGGCTCTATCCCCATACCTTCCCATGCCCGTACCTGGAACCATCGTCCTGCGGCCAGCCACACCGGGCTGAAAGCCCCGCCATCGGCCTTTTCCCTTAAGGATGAAATCATCCGCCTGTAGGCAGGGGCAGGCCGCTGTATCTGAAAAAGGGCCTCCTCCCTGGAACCGGTGGGTATAAGATTGCCTGTTTCAGAAATATGAGGAAACACCTTTCTCAAACGCGCCACGATCATGGACGGGCGCAGGGAACGGCCTTCCCTGTCGGAGACGGGCCAGCTGATGCGAAGGTACCGGGTGGCGGTGGAAAGGGTTTTATAAATAAGATACTGCTCGTCAAAGGCTCTGCTCCGGGAATCCCCCGCCAGCTCAAGACCCACTCTGTCGAGGCTGGCTCTCTCCCTGTCGGTAAGAACCCCCTCTTCGGCAGAGGATGAGGGAAAAATGCCGTCATTGACTCCCAGTACGAAAAGAAACTTAACGGATTGACTTTTGGAGCGTTCCACACTGCCTACAAGCACCTGATCCAGGGCTGCGGGAATAAGCCCCAGCTCATACTCTCCAAGACCGATTTCCAGGGCCTCCGAGAATCTTTCAAGGGTTAATGAATCGTCTGCCATTACCTCCACTGCCTGATCGAATACAGCCATGACATTATTCCAAACCTGAGTGTATTCCGCTGCCGATGCCGGATCCCCTTCCTTTCGAAAGGCGTCCACCATGCCGGACAGCCTGTCCGGAACACCCAGCTGGCACAGCAGCTCAAAAAGCGCTCCTGCGATAACGGCAGCGGTTTTCCCGCCCTTTACCCTGTCGCGGAAGGTCTTTAAGGGCTCAAAAACCCGTTTTCTTACAGCATTGATTGCCTCAAGGGGATTCTCCCCGGAATCGGAGGGCTTGTCTGCCGCCAGAAGGTCCGGGCTCATATCCCAATCCTTCCCCGAGCTCCAGCGGCTCCCCCGTATACCACAGGCCAGCACATAGTTCTCCAGCCGGTTGATTGCCTCCGGCTCAATTCCGGTAAGGCCTGTTTTTAAATAACGAAAGACCGAGTCGTAGGACCAGTTTTCAGTAATCACCGCCATGGCCGAGAGTACAAGCCTTGCTAAGGGATGCTGAACAACAGCCAGCTTTCCGTCCAGAAAGAAAGGAATGCCGTATTCGGAAAAAACAGCTTCCACAAGGCCCCGATAGCCCTTAAGATCCCGGGTAACAACAGCGATATCCCGAAAGCGGCAGCCCTTATCCCGGCACAAACGAAGAATTTCACAGGCAGCCGCCTCCACCTCCGAATAGGTATTGGTTGCCGGATATAAAAGAATGCTCCGTGTAACCTCCTTACTCTCCTCGGGGGGATAAGCTCCGTAATTCCTTTCCAAATGGGCAAGCTCACGGCTGCCTGAGAATCGGGGAAGTACCGAAGGGGCTATCCGAACAGGAGGCTCTTGTGCCGTACCCGCCTCCAGAGCAAGCCTTTTAAGCTTCTTGGCCGCGTTGAAAACCGTATGGAAAACATCGATGCCTTCTCCGCCCGATCCCTCCCCCTCCGGCTCGGCACACAGGCTGACGCTTACGCGAAAAGCCGTTTTCATAAGGCACTCCATAAGACGGTATTCCTGGGGAGTAAAGCTGGAAAAGCCGTCTATCCATATTTCGGCTCCTTTATAAAGAGGTTCTTCCAAAAGCTTTTCACAAGCCAAGGTCAGGTCGTCGTCCGAATCCCTATACCGGCTTTTAAGCTGCTCCTCAAAAGCAGCGTAAATGGCTGCAAGCTCATTCATCTTAAGGGTAAGGGAGCTCTCCCCTCCCATTTTTTCGACTGCCTCCAAAAGGGTTTGGGGTTTAACATTATAGCGCTTAAACTCGGTGATAAGGCCCCCCATGGTGCCTGCAAAGCCTTTTCTTCGGGCAGCTCTGGAAAAATAGCGAAGCTTTCCCTTCATTGTGTCCATAATCCGGTAAAGGAGCATGGCCTTTCCAGCCGGATGCACATGGGGACGGGTAAGGCCTCCGGCCTCATTAAAAACACGAAAAGCAAGCCTTCTGAAGCTAAGTACCTGAACCTCCAGAACGCCTTCCCCTTCCATCACCTCGGCCAGCTCTTTTTCCGCCTGAAAAGAAAATTGTTCAGGGACGAGCAAAATCCGGGGACGCTTAATACCGCCGTGAAGACTTTTTTTTATGTCCTCCAGCACATACCAGGACTTTCCGCTGCCTGCCCTGCCCATAATCAACCGTAAACTCATAATAAGTCACATTCCTGTTACAGCTTTGTTTTAATGTAAAGATCGGCATCTGCGATCTTAAATAGTACCTTATCGCTGATAAACGTCAATAAAAAACAAGAATTTTTATCGTCGCCTCTCTACAGTTGGGTTGCGGGCATAGCCCGCTTTAGATGCTGGGACTTATTATAACATAACGGCCTCAGTCAGGCATCTCTTCAATGGGCGCCGCCTGATCCTGACTCTCAAGCAATTCGTAAAGCTCAACTTCGGGCAAAGGACGGCTGAAAAGATAGCCCTGAATTTTCTGACATCGGCTTTGGATAAGAAAATTAAATTGCTCCTGAGTTTCAACGCCCTCCGCTACAACGGACATCCCCAGGCTCCGGCCGATACGGATGATGTTTCCGGTGAGCTTGCCGCTGTTTTCATCGATAGTGACGTTATCGATAAAGGATTTGTCAATTTTAAGGGTAGAAATGGGAAGCTGCTTTAGGTAGCTTAGTGAGGAATAGCCTTTCCCGAAATCGTCCAGAGCCATTTTAATACCGTTTTTCCGGAGGCTGTCAAGCTTTGTGGCCACAAGATCGAAGGATTCGATAAGAACGGATTCGGTAATTTCAAGCTCAAGACACTGGGAGTTAAGTCCATACTCTTCAAGAATGGCCAGGACTGTTTCCTCAAAGTCCATTTGCATCAGCTGCAGAATAGAAATATTAACACACACGGTTATATCCTGGTACCCCTTATCATTAAGGCGCTTAATGAAAGCACAGGCATTTTTTAAAACCCATTGTCCCAGTGTAAGGATAATATGGGTATCCTCCGCAACCTTTATAAAGCGTACAGGCGAAACATAGCCCAGCTCCGGGCTGTGCCAGCGTATTAGAGCCTCAAGGCCGGTTATTCTGCCGCTTTTAATGTCCAGTTGGGGCTGGTAATAAAGCTCGAATTCATTATTACCAATAGCCTTCCGGAGATATTTTTCAATATGCATACGCTCGGTAAACGGCTCGTTTAATCGGGGATTATATAATACAAACCTATCCCGGCCCTCTGCCTTGGCCTGGTACATGGCGATGTCGGCGTATTTGAGAAGCTCCTCAAGCTGCCGGCCATGCTCCGGATAAAGAACCATGCCGATGCTGAAATTCATATGAACAAAGCTTCCATCCACCTCGAAAGCTTCTCTGAAGCCCTTTAAGAGAGCATCGGCCGCCTTATGTGCTTCATTCTTTTCTCCATCCAGCTTAATAAGCACCAGGAATTCGTCGCCACCAATGCGGTAAACCGTGGCGTTGGGCTTTATCAGGCTTTTTATTCTCTGGCCGGCAGCGTTAATCAGCTTGTCTCCGTAAGTATGTCCCATGGTATCGTTAATGTACTTAAAATTGTCCATATCAATGTAAAGGATGGCAGCCCCTGCACAGGGAGAAGACTCACAGCTTCGCCGTATGCTTTCAAAGGCTTCGCTGAGGTCAAGCTTGTTGGGCAGTCCTGTCAGCAAGTCATGATACGCAATATAGCTCATTTTCTCTTCGTTTTCACGGATAAGCTTGTGATTTGCCAGAATTTCATCATACTGCTGTTTAAGCTCTTCCTCTGCGGCAGTCAGCTCCTCATAGGTTGACTCCAGTTCCTCGTAATTCTTTTGCAGGCGAGCCTCGTATTCCTTGCTTATGGTAATGTCTATGAGGGATCCGGCAAAGCGGACACAGTTGCCGTTTTTGTCCTTGAGAACCTTGCCTCTGGCATCAAACCACAGATACTCACCCGTCTTTCGCCTCATACGGTATTCCACATGATAGAAGGGCGTATTGCCCATAAGGTGCTCCCGGCGGGCCTTATCAGCCAGAAGTGTATCCTCGGGGTGGACGATTACCTTCCATCCCCCGTTTTCTTCATTAAGCTCACCCTTTTCATAGCCAAGTATCCGGTAGGCTAAATCCGATATGTAATACTTGTTCCTTACCATATCCAAATCCCATATAATAGCTCCCGAACCATCCGTCGCCAGCCGGTACCGTTCGTCACTGGTTTGGAGCAGACAGCGCATTTTCTTAATGCGTCTTAAATTCAGGCTGTTTATCACCAAAAGACTCGTGAGTACGGCAAAGACCATTGTAACGCTCCAAACAAGGGTGCTGTAGGTGCGTAAAAAGGAAAAGGGCCGCTCCAATATTTCGATTTCTCCAGGAATTTGATTTTCCGCAATGCCAAAACGGGTCATGGCATGGTAGTTAACGGCATTTAAGCGTGTGCTTTCATCCACATAGGGAATTTCATCGGCAGGCTCTCCCCCAAGGACTCGAAGAGCCAGAGCCGCCGCTTCCTTGCCCTGATAAACACCGCTTGCCATACTGCCCCCCATGGCTCCCCCTGTCATGCCGAAATCATACAGATGATAAACCGGAACGGCGCTTACTTCGGTTATGGCTTTAACGGCGGGATCGAAGCCCACAATCCAGCCCTCCCCGTCACTGTAGTAGGTTGTTACAAGCACAATGCTGTCGTTTTCCAGGCCCTTAACCGTATTGATAACCTCATTAAAGGACAGGTTGTTCATGGGGACGACAGTTAAATCGGAGTAGGCCTGCTCAATACTTTCCGTAGAGGCCTGGCCGATGGATAGGCCGCTCTCGGAATTGTCGAAGAGCAGGTAAACCTTTTTAATATTGGGATTGATTTCAAGAGCCATTCCCACGGTTTCCGCGGGATAAAGGGTTTCAACGACACCCGTTATATCGGGTTCACCATGGATGAGGGTTTCAATTCCGCTTTCATTGACTCCGCTGAAAACAATAGGCGCCTCTGAAAAAAGCTCGCTTCGGTATTTAAGGGCAAAAGCAAGAGCTGCGTCATCCGTGGTCATAATAAGATCAATAGGCAGGTTTTTGTACTTCAATAAAAAGTAATTATAGAGGTGCTGAAGATTTTCTTCCGTAGGGAAGCGCTTCCAATCCATATATTCGACCATAAGGGAATTGTCATAATTTTTATCTTTTAAGACGGAAAAAATACTGTCCACCTGATTGGCGGTCCAGGAAGTGCTTTGATCATAGGAATTGAGCACCAGTATATTATTGCTGCCCAAGGAGGTTTCTGCGGAGGAAGGCAATAAAAAAAAGTACATCAGCAAGGCGGGCAGAAACAGGGCAGACATGAAGAAGCAAGCTATTCTTTTATAAAAACACAAACGCATATGTCGCACCAGACTTTCCCTCTTTCTCCATCATAACAGGAGCTTACTTTCCTATACCATTTTCGAAAAGGGAGGCATACTTTTATATACGGGCGCTCCCAGGAAAATACTCCGGTCTTCCTGCCTTTCCCGACATCGTTGTCAGGTCTGAGAAGATTGGGAACGTCCGGCAGGGTTATTAAGTTCAGGCTTTCGAAACTCTATCAATCAATTGGATTAATTTATATTTAAAAAGTCAGTTTTTGTTAACTCTATCAGGTATGTACCCCGATCTTTATGCAAAGTAACAAAAAAAACCGCAAAAGATCCTCCAAGATTCTATGTTCAGGAAAAAATCGTGCTTCTTATTTTTACTCAAATAAACATAATTTTGAATAACAATGACCAGACTAGTGATCGGACAGCCTTTCTATTACAAAATGGCATCGAGGAGGCGATCTTTATGGCCGATGAGACACATGAAAGAAGCGAACAAAAAGGTTCTTCATCCATACTGCGATGGCTGGGCAGGATGGTGGTCACAGCGTTCATATTGTTTATAACATCCCTGTTGACGCCAGGCTTTACTATCCGGGGATTATGGTCCTTTTTGCTGGCAGCAGTAGTTATCAGCATTTTGGATCATCTAGCAGAATCTTTGATGAAGGTTGACGCATCCCCCTTCGGAAAAGGCTTGAAAGGCTTTCTAATAGCAGCGGTTATTATCTATGCCGCTCAGTTTTTAGTTCCTCACATGAGCGTATCTCTACTTGGAGCCGTTCTGGCCGCTCTGGTCATCGGTATCCTGGACGCTGTTCTTCCGTCCCGGGTAATGTGACGTAAGTACGGCAAGCAAACCTAAAACAGCCAAAAGAGGAGCCGGGCTTTAGAAAGCCCGGCTCCTCTTTTATGACAATTTAAGGCAAAAGTCTTCAAAGCTTCTCGGTTCTCGGTTCAATAGTGACCTGAGCTTTAAAAAGGATGGCATTATCCTTCTCCTTTTGGCCTTCAATATAAATTACCCCTTCACCGGCCGCGGATATATCCTTGTAAAGCGCCACAGCCTCTCCGGGAAGGGCCTCACTGACATAGCTCAGCTCAATGCTCTTTACGCTGTAGAGCTTATGCTTGTCCCATTCAAAGCAATCCATAATAAAGTCAATGTACCGGGTGTTGTTGAGGTGCCCGTTAAAATCGATATCACTGTAGCTTATTACCTTTTTATAGGCCAGCTCCGCCGTTCCAAAGGGCTTAAGCCTTCCCAGACGGCATTGAAGGGCACGCTCCTTAAATATGGCCGGATACTTAATAGCTATAACATCGGTTCTCCTGATCTCCCGGGTGGCAACATCCATAAGCACCCAGGTGGAAACCGCTCTTATAAGAACCTGGCCCTGGCTGTCCCTGACAATGTAATCCCTTTCAAATTCCAGCTTTTTGGGCTCCTGGGGCCAGGTTTCAACCGTAATAGGCTCATTCCACTCCGGAAAGCGTTCAATATCCGCCCTTATCCGAATAAGCACCCATGTTACGCCAAACCTTTCCTGCAGGGTTGTAATCCCCGCATCCAGATCCTCAACAGCCATACTGGCTATATCCTGGAAATAGCCAAACAGGGCACTCAATTTAATGGTTTTGGAAAAATCCGAATCCCGAAGTTCCACCGTATAGGCTTTTTTATATACCGACAAATCGTCCAATGCTTCATCTCCTCCAACCCGGCATAAGCATATACCAGGTGTAAATTACCCTTAACAGTTACTTTATTATACCATTTACTGAGCCTGATTGCTCGTGCCAAAAGCAAGGATGGCATACCGGGGGCAGCGGTGGTAAAATGAGCCTACCGGAAAATGAAAGCTTATTAACTGTGAACAATCCATATCGTCTTCATCTTAGCTAAAAGAGCTCATGGATGTAAATTATGTATCAGGAAACGCATCGTGACATTGCTAATGGAAAAGGGCTTTGATGTGGAGTGGAATCACAGTCCGGATTCCAGAATTGCAATCCATTCTTTTTTATGGGACAAGGTATATGATGGAGAAGATTACGGTGCCGACCGTGCAATACGGATAATGGGAGAGGCATTAAAGTGATATAAAAAGCGGGCTGCCAGATTTACACTGTTAGCCCGCTTTTCCATAAATTACACAATATTTATGTTCTGTAACATTTATTCATTTCCTTCAGAATCGGCAGTGAGCTTAAGCTTGTCCAGCACATAGAAAATCAGGCTTAATACCATACCGACAACAGCAGCCAGGGCCATACCCTTTAAGTCTACCTTGCCAATGCGAACAGACATCTTGCTTAATCCGACTACGAAAATCAAGGCTGTCAGGATAAGGTTTCTGGATTTATTGTAATCCACCTTGGATTCCACAATCATACGTATGCCGGAGGCTGCGATAACACCGAAAAGCAGGAGGCTTACGCCACCCATAACCGGGCCGGGAATGGTATTGATGAGTCCTGTCAGCTTGCCAACAAAAGCCATAATGATGGAGATGATGGCAGCGCCTCCGATAACCCAGACACTGTAAACCTTGGTTATTGCCATAACACCCATGTTTTCTCCGTAGGTGGTTGTAGGGCAGGAGCCGGCAAAGCCCGACAGGGCAGTTGAAAGTCCGTCACCCAGCATGGAGCGTGTCAGCCCCGGATCTTTAAGCAGATCACGATTAATAATCTTTCCAGTTACAATAAGATGGCCGAAATGCTCTGAAATAACTACCAGCGTTGCAGGCATAATGATGAGAATGGCATCCAGCTCAAAGGATGGCGCTGTAAACGTCGGGAGCTTAAACCAGGCGCTGGAAGAGATGGAATCGAAGGAAATAATACCGGGATAAAAACGGTTTAAAACCACCGAGAACAGGTAGCCTGCCACAACGGCAACCAAAACAGGTATGGCAGCCCAGAATTTACGGAACATCAGGGTTCCGAACACCACCACTGCCAGAGTGAACAGGGCAACAGCCACGTTAGGCCAGTGTATTTGGCCTTCAGAATTAGGAAGAAGTCCTGCATTGCTCGCGGCAGTTTCTGCAAGTTCAAGTCCTATTAGCGCCACAATAGGCCCCATAGCCGCAGGAGGCAGTACAACGTCGATCCATTTGGTTCCCACCGCGCCGATAAGCAGGGCGACTACACAAAAAACAGCGCCGGAGATAATAAATCCACCCAGCGCTTTACTGAAATTTTCCTGATAGGATGAAGAGCTAGCGATAATCGCGAAGGTCGGCGCCAAAAAAGCGAAGCTGGAACCGAGAAAAGCCGGTGACTTGCCCTTGCAGAGGAAAAGATACAACAGGGTTCCGATGCCGTTCATAAGAAGAACGAGAGCGGGATCCACCACCGTAATGGCATTAACCTGGGCCAGCTGACCCGCTGTAAGCTGCTGGAAGGTCGTATTCAGTACATTTTCCACGTAATCCGCACGTGCAGCCTGATTAAAAAGGAAAGGCACAAGCACGGAAGCGCCGAACATGGCAAACAAGTGTTGAATGCTTAAGGGTAGTCCCAGATGAAACGGTACCTTTTCATCAACCTGATAGACTTTGCGCTGCATAAAATTCATCCTCCTGAAAGTTGTTACCGATAAGTAACCAAAACTTACAGTAGTATAGCAAAACAAACGACGCAAGTCTATAGTTTTCTACACACTATATTGCATTTTTCAGAAAGAATTCCTGCATGGAAAAATTTTCAGTCCTTCGTCTCTAAAAATCCCATGACCTCTTGAAGCTCCATAGTATAAACATGCCGGTGATTTTCATGATTGGAGTCAAAGGAAATGGCCGTGCCGGACCTGTTCCACCGGGGATGCAAATCACAGCGGATATCCGTAATAGAAGGAGCATAGGAGTAAAGTGAAGCCAAAACCTTTCCCCGTCCGCTTTTTATATGGTAAAGGTAAAGGTGCCGATAGCTGTTTTCATCCGGATAGCTGTCATACAGAATCCAGCTTCTGTCCAGTGAATAGCTGCAATGGCCGTCTTTAAGGAAAAAGGCTGAATCCACAATCCGGGCTTCTCCTGATTTATCCTCTAAAAGGTAAAGCTGGGCTCCGCCATGGTTTTGGGCATGAATAAGAAAATGGTCCGGATCTCTGTAATGATAGTGGGAGGCATACAGCTGGTCATTAAGCAAATACAGTCCAGTCCCGTCGGCATTGGCCGTGATGACGGCTGTTCCCCAGCCCGAGCCTCCCGGTTCAGGAAAGTTCCGTGCCAGAAAGACAAATCTTGTACCGTCTGTATTGAAGTTAATATGGTTTATAAGAAGCTTGCCCCGAGCCACAGGGCTCTTATGACTGTCCAGAAAGGCTCCGATTTGGGCAAGGGAAAGAATTAACCGGCTTTTTCCCGATGCCGTATCCACTGTGAAAATACCGTCCTGCTCGGGCCGGTTCTCCCCTTTCCATAAATCCTCAGGGCCGGCATAGCCGTAGCCCGGCCTGAAATCGTACATGCGGCTGAAATTGATGCTGAGCGCCTGCCTTCCATTGGGCGAAAGGCTTGCGGCAGGCCTTTCCAGCTCCCTTACCTCAAGGGTTTCAATATTCTTTATCCGACATTTAAAGGTTTCGCCCTCCCTGATATTATAAAAAACCTCCTGGGAAGAACCGGCCGGATTCCATTGAAGAAAGGCCCCTTGCTGAAAGCACCAGGCTGTTGTGGTATCCAAAAGGGTAAAGGATCCTGTATCCCTGTCTACAAACCCCAACCGGGCTTCGTCCTCCGGTCCCGGCATTCTGTCCATGAATTCAACTTTATGGCAAAGATGGCGTTTATCCTGATAATCCCAGGCTTGAACATCATAATAGCCGAAGAAGCTATGCTCCTCGCCTCCTGTTAATTTTTGTATTTCAGCGGCCTGATTTTTAATTGCTTCCATCCCTTTTCCTCCTGCCCGGCTTTGCACTTCATGCTGCCGACAAGTATAATTATAAATGAGCCAAAGAAGGTTACCATGTATGTTTGCGTTCATTATTTGTAGGATCGTCCACACCTTGACTCATCCTGAGAAAGAAGGAATTATGCAAACGGGAAAAAAGCCTGATTTATTCGTTAATGACCTTGGTACGCCCTACCTGTACGGAAACTACCTCATTCGCAAACCGGGCTGGACCCTGGAGGAACACCTTCATCCGTACATGCAGGTTATCTTCGTAACCGAAGGAAGCCTTATTTTGGATACGGCTTCCAGGCGCTTTGTCCTGGGGCAGGGTGAGGCTGTCTTTCTGCCCGGCGGCATGGCTCATTCCCTTTCATCTCCCCCGGGCTATGGCGAAATCGGCACGGGCGTTGACCCCGAGGAGGCCAATCATCCCCTGGTTCGCCTTTTAACCCAGGAATTCAGGCAGCCCACACTTTTTAAAGCTCCCCTTATCCAGGAGAACCTGCCATGGCTTATAAAACACCTCTCCCTGCCCACTCCCCTGTCGGTTTTAAAGGTGACACATCTTATGGATCAGGTGTTTTTCAGCTTTTTTGAGGATAAAGGCCCAACCCCCTTTGGCGAAAGGCTTATTGCCCTTTTGGAAGCCATGGAGGATAAAAAGCCCGTACTGGAGGGAATTTGCAGCAAGCTCTCCATGAGCCGCTCCCAACTGGAAAAGCTATGCAACAGGGAATTTGGCTGTGGCTGCATTGAGCTCTACAACCGCCTGCGCATCGGCAAAGCCTGCTCCCTCCTTCTTCATTCCGATGCCGCCATGGAAAGAATCGCGGAGCAGCTGGGTTTTTACGATTCAGCCCATTTTTCCCGCTATTTTAAAAGCAAAACAGGAAAAAGCCCCTCCTATTACCGGGGAAGGGAACGCAAATAGCTTTCCTTCTTATTAATGAGATAAGCGAGAGCTTTATTTTCCGCGCCTTGTATTTCTCGTACAAAATCCTGAGACAATTTAAGATCGTTTAGCGTGAGCTCGGGATAATCCTTCATGCCGTATTTACCGTTTTTCAGATAGGCGTAGTGAAGATCCCCGTTATCCTTCCTCACCCAGGAAGCCATGGTGTCCTCCACGGCTTTTAAAAGGCGGTCGGCGGTGGACAGATAGGTTTCATCCCCGGTAACCTGGTACAGCTCGTAAAGGTAATTCATGCCGCACAGCTGATGGTTGAGTGAAACATGATTCACTCTGCCTGCCGTGCTGCCGGAGCCATAGTCATAAACCAGAAGGCCGCCATTTTTCGTTTTCGCGCTGTTGTTCAGAGCATGTTTAACATAATAGTCTCCGAAGCTAACTGCCCCTTCGAGAAAAGCAAGCTCTCCATACTTTTTATAGCCTTTTAAAAGAAAAAGGGCGCCTTCCGTGTCAAACCGGGTATCAAAGAAGCCCGCGCCAATGCCGTAATCCTTATAAAGCCATTGGGAAAGGGGCTGGGTCCCCCAGTAGCCGTCCTTATTCTGCGTCTCTTTGGCAACATGGAGCGCCATGTAGCCAAAATCCTCAAAGAATCTTCCGCCGGATACACGGAGGTATTTTTCACCGATATGCTGGGCGTTGTTTCGGTAAAAACCGCTTTTCACATAGGGGGAATAGGTTGTGGGAAGGACATAATAAATCCCGTCCTGCCGCCATTTTCTCACCCTGTTCAGATCGGATATGCGAAGATCCGTCACAACGGCTTTGTTGGACCAATCCACAAGCTTTTCCTTTGACATAAGGCCCCAGAACTCAGAGGTGGTTCCCTTATCCCCGGCCAGCCTTATTTTAATCCCTTCAGAGGTTAGCTCCAAAGCCGAGGCCTTGTCCCAGAGCTCCTGGACTACCCCGTTTTTGTACTTTTTATAGCAAGCCGAATAGGAAAGGTACGCGTTGAGCTTATCCGAATCCAGAAACACTCCGCGAACCGGAAGCTTGCTTTGTGAATTTATATTCAATCTTGCATCCATAACGGAGGTTGTCTCATTAAGCCCTTTGGGATAGGAAATGCTATGCAAATCAAAGGTATCAAACACTATGGGAAGGCACGCTGTAAGTTCACGTGAAGCTTTGGCCTCATAGCTTAAATAAAAGTAAATATCCCCGTTTTCAAATTGGAACACCTCATAGGAAAGGGTTCCTATGCTTTTTCCCTCCCGGGTTACATCATAAGTATTAAGCTTCAGCTCCCCTTTGTCATAATACCGGCTGACTACGGACACCAGCTTCCACTCCTCTTGCGGCAGCATCAGCCCGGTAACGGCATCCAATGCAGGTGTTTCCAAAGCTTCTTCCACTTCCTCGTTTTCCGCACCCTTTATGGCGTTGGTTCGTACTCCTGAGGCAAACTGGAAAAACAGGCTTAAAGCAAGAATAAGCGCGGTCAGCCTGGCCGGCTTCTTCGTCAAAAGCATCACCCTCCTTCACGGCAAAGGAACAAAGCCGTATAGAACTTATCAAAAGCCTATTCCAAAGGCTGCCGTAAATTCTGCTTTCCAGGAGGTGGTCACAGGTGTTTCCTTCTACTCTGATCCAAGTTTAACATAATTATCCCTGTATGCGGTAGGGGAAACGCCATGAACACGTTTAAAAACCTTATAGAGGGTGTTTTGCGATCCAAACCCGCAGCCGGCCGCAATTTCATTGACGTTGAGATGGTTTTCCTTCAACATTTCCTCCGCCCTGTTAAGGCGGCGCATTTCAACATATTCGGAAAGGCTCATGCCGGTCAGGTCCTTAAACTGCTTTGAAAGGGTTTTGAGAGAAGAGCCGAACACCTCCTCCAGAGCGTTTAAGGTAAAGGTCTCCCGGAAGCAATGGGCATTCACATAGGCAACAAGGTTTTCCTGCTCCGTTTCCTCGTACTGCATGCGGCGCACTGCGGCTAAACGACTGAATTCGTCGGCTTTATCACCTATCATAAAGGCCAGTTGGCTTATGCTTAGCCTGTCGTTATACACAGGCAGCTTAAAATCCGCCTTCAGGTGAAGTATGGCACTTGAAAGAATACCCAGCTGGGCACAGAAAAGATTTTCAATGCGATCGTCGGGGTACGGAAGCATGCTTAGCTCATACCACTGACGGTAAATGACCTGCCTTGCCTTTTGACCCTCTCCGGCCAGGAGAAGATCATACAGCTTTTGATTTTCCCGGGTACTTATGTAAAAGCTCCGATCCACATCTGCATCGGCAAACACCATTCTTTCCCCTTCGAGAAATTTGGCAAGGTACAGGGCTTGCTTATAGGCATTGCATACCGAATCCAATCCTGAAAAGACGGTGCTTACCGCAACCGTTGCATTACGGTGGGCCAACAGCACCGATTGAAAAGCATCCTTCAGCTCATTAACGCTTAATTGACCCTCTTTTATAAACACAAGAACCTTTTGCTGAAAAATAAAGAGATACAGGCCCGGAAGCTGGCTGTGGCTCAAGGTATGATAAAGATTGTGGGGCACGGGAGAATCCACCACCGCAAGCCTGTATTCCTTGGGAAAATCGGGGTACATCCGCTGAAACTGTTCCATTTCACCTGCTGTCAGGCTGAAATTCACAAGATTCTCAAAAAGCTTGCTGTAGACGGTCTCCTTGAGATTGCGGTTCTCCTCCTCCATGCTGTTGTTATCGGCCTGCATGGATAAAAGCGCTCCCTCAATGTATTGGAAATCATTACGAAAGCCGTTTCTTTCCAGTCGCTGTGTTTTACTGTTAAGATGGGACAGGCTGACCAAAATGCTTTGAATGGGCTTGGCATTAGTATAGGTGAAAAGAAGGGACACGACGATGCCAATAAGCACGGCAGCGACGAGATAATTCATAATGGCACGGCTTACAGGGCGTAACAGCTCATTGTAATAGGAGCCCGGTATTCCTATCTGGATAGTCACACCTGTGCTTGTGCCGATTGCCTTATAAAAGGTATACTCTTTGCTGTCAAACATTTGGTTGGCGGATACCTGCTCCTTAATATCCGGAAGCTCCTGCGAGCTGTTGGCCCGGTAAAGCACAAGTCCTGTGCTGCTTCGTATTTCAATGAGGGCGATAGCCTCCAGCTCATTAAGGCCCATGGCGCCTATAATTTCCTTTACCGGTATTATGGCAGCCAGTACAGAATGCTTGGATTGCTGTCCCAGCAGAGGCATGGACATAACAAAGGTTAACACCTGCTGAGGACCTGCTTCAGGGGTTGTGAAGGTTTTAACGGGAAAAAAATCCTGATAATAGGATTTGGAAAAAAGAAGCTCATAGAGCTCACTAAAGCTCATGGAATCGTATTTCAGGAAAAAATCCATCTCTTTTTCCGAATTGACATAGAGCCTCTTGTCGGAAAGAACATAATGATTTTTGCTGAAAAGGACAAGAACATCGGAAGACATGCCTAAAGTAACCGTCACATCACCCAGGTATTTATTGGCCTGGGAAAGTGTAACGTGGTCGGAGGTTTTAAGCTCGTTATCCAGAGAGCGTGCAAGTATGAAATCCTGCCGTCCGGGCAGCTTCTGGGCCAGGGTGTGAAGGCTTAAGAGCTCCTCCTCAAAAAGAGCCAGGCCCTGATCCACCCCGGCACACAGCTCCCGGGTCATATTGTCATGCACTACCGTAAAGGAATTTTGATAAATGGGAATAAACAAAAGGAGCATTAAAAGAACGATAAACACATAGGTAAACATAAAACGCGTAAAGGTCCTTCGGGATATTAGCAACTGCTTCATTGCGAAACGACCTCCCTTGATTATTCCCTCAGCTGCTTTAAACTGCAACCTTTGATTTATAATAGGAAAGATGGGGGCGCCCAGGTATAAACCTTACTCCAGCGCCCCAATTAAGCCTTATTACAAGCCAATGAGCTGCATCCTATTCTAACACAAAAAGGGCTCCCCCATTGCTTCTTCTATACCTTTATCCCGAATTCCCGGTTAGAAGCGCCGTCCCGGACCACAAGGCCGTCCTCGGTAAGCTGAAGGCTTACTCTGTATGCTCCGCCGGGGGCTTCCGCTTCAAACAGATCCGTTTTATTTGAGTAGATGTGCCAGGACTTAATTTTAGGTTCCTCCGACATGGCAATGACATAAACCATGCGGTGCTTTTCAGAAAAGTCCTCCGAGGTTTGGGTAAACACCAGGGCACTTCCCTCCTTACCTTGTCCCAGCTGGTTTGGCAGGGGATGATAGGCCTCATGGACGCAGCTCCAGGAGAAAGAGAACCGGCATGAGGGCTGGGCCTGGGACAAAAAGAATTTCATGCCGGATCCGTGCCTCCGAAGAACCAGCCTGTCGGGAGCTGCAACATTGTATTTAAGCGCATTATCCCGGTTATTGACAATGAAATTGGCCTCCACCTTCAAGGGTGACTCCGCTTCAATGGTATCCACAATAAAAAGCACATGAGGCATAACGGAAACGAGCATGCGCCGGGCCTTTTTAACGGGAGCCCCATAAAGGCCTGCCGCATCCGATGCTGTAACCGTAATATTCCCGTCGGTTTCAAGAAGCAGCCGCCGGTTGAGGCTCAGGTGCCGGTTATCGTGGCCGATCCCCTTTTGCTCAAGGCTGCTTCCGTCAGGCAAAAGAAAGCGCCAGGTGCTGTGGCTCTTGGTGGATTGGGTGAAGGAATGGGTAAAAAGGCGGTAGCAGCAATGCCCCGGATCCACAAAGAACCGCTCATTCAGGTGGGCCACCGTAAAGCTGTTCTGGTCCCTGTGGCGGTGGGCCGCCGTATTAAGAGGCTCGTAGCCGCCCTGCATGCTGATGATGGTTTTGGGCTCGGTAAAGCTGTCCCTCACAATAACATGGCCAACCTCATAGGAGGCCGTAAGGGGAAGCTTTGCCTCCTCAGGGGTAACGGCTTTTGCCGCCTGTGCATAATGAAGCAGGGTATAAAAGGAGAAGTTATTAATGAAGCCAAAGGTGGAGCGCTCATTGGAGGCCAGCTCCGCATCCTTGTAGCCTGTTTCAAAAAGCCAGCGGGCCAGTCCCGCGTTTACCGGATCCTTTTCCGCCGCCCTTCTGGCTATATGGAGGGCCAGATCACCGGAAATCCGGTAAATGGCCGCACTGTCGCCATAATTGACACAACGCGTAAAGGGCCTGTCACCCCAGCCTCCCAGAAGGGGCTTTACATAAAGAAGGCTTGAGCAGGCCCAGGGAATGCATCCCGTGTAGGGCAGGCCCAGGCCTTCGGTCAATTGGGGATCGAAGCGGAAAAGAATTTCATACAGGTGGCACAGCTTCAGGCTGGCATAATTCCAATACTGGAGAGACTCGCCATAGCTATCTTTATTGTACAGCGTCTCACAATAGGCATATTCCCGTGCCGCCCTCTGGAGCGCCGCTTTGTCCCCCAGCACGGCGGCAGCGGTGGCAAAGCCGTCCAGAAGCACCATGTACCAGTTATTGTTGGGAATGCCCTGATGCTCGTCCATGTAGCGCAGGCAGGCAAGCATGCCCTTTTCCTTCAAAGCGCCGAGAATGCTTTCTTTTTCTTCCGACGAAAAAAGATCCTCGCAAAGATCCAGGGCCGTGGCCACAGCCACACTGACATGGGCGGTCTCAAGCTGTCCGGTGGGAGGATTCTTTCTGGCTCTGAACCAGGGCCCAATCCATTCGTCGGAAGATTTCCCGCATATTTGAAGTATGGTATCGTGAATCCATTCCCCCAGGTGGGCGTCCCCTGTTATTTTTCGAACGAATACCACATCGAAAAGCCTTTCCTCCACAAGATGCCACCATTCCTGGGTGTCCTGAGGCTGGGTGATGCCCGGAACGGTGGTATGCTCCCCGGCTCTTTTCTGCATAATCTGCCAGAGATGATTAACCCAGGCGTCTTTTTGGCTAAGAGAAAGAAAGCTTTCAAGCTCCTTGTTTGATATCATAAAACTCATATGCAATTCTCCTTTAATGGGAAACAGACTGTTCCCACATATTTTCAGTCAGGTGTTAAAAAAGAATGAATGGAATTGTTACAGCAGACGAACATGCAAGGGGACCTGATACCTTTATTCTATCGGCACCAGGCTGAGAAGAAAATTAACTATTCGCTCAATTTTTGCACAAAATGCTTACATCCTTTTGATTCGTAATGTGAGAGACAGGCGCTCCTCCGGCACTTTAAGACAAATTACGAATTAAAGCTGCAGCAGCACCTGGGATCCGCCTGGAACACGAACCGCTGTCCCCTCCACACTGAGCCATACGTCCAAGGCTCCCGGGTTTGCCACCCGATCCAGCTTTGCGGTAAACTTAAGATTCTCCAGAGCCTTCATATAATCCAGAATTTCAATGCTTGTGGCA